>NZ_JAKSDZ010000035.1 GCF_023509475.1 Aestuariirhabdus haliotis
GCGGCGAGACAACGCCGAAGCCTGCGACGGCGGCCCCGAACCTGTGAGGGGTGAGCAGCACTGCTGCGAATCATTCCCGCGCCCTTAAGCTCACACCAATACAAAACCTCAATCTCCAAGGGTTGGGGTTTTTTATTGGTCGCCTGGTTGACGGAGCCTACCCGCGTAGCGGGTTCAGCCGAGCCGTATCGCGGCGAGACAACGCCGAAGCCTGCGACGGTGGCCCCGAACCTGTGAGTGGTGAGCAGCACAGCTGCGAATCAATCCCGCGCCCTTAAGCTCACACCAATACAAAATCTCAATCCGCAAGGGTTGGTTTTTTTTATTAGTCGCTTGGTTGACTGAGCCTACCCGCGTAGCGGGTTCAGCCGAGCCGCATCGCGGCGAGACAACGCCGAAGCCTGCCACGGCGGCCCCGAACCTGTGAGGGGTGAGCAGCACAGCTGCGAATCATTCCCGCGCCCACCAATACAAAGCATTGACCCGCAAGAGTTGGTTTTTAAATCCGTTATGATCGAGTCACTTTTGAACTGACCAAACCAAAATCGCCATAGGGCTCGTCACGGCTACGTACCGCATTCATAAAGCCCTGTTCCGTCGCCAGTTTCTGAAACGCATAACCTTCGGGGGTATGTCGGGTAATACCGTCGAACAGAGTTCCAATCAATTGGGTGCCGGATAACCCCTGGTTTTCGATATGCTGATTCAGTAGTTTTTTCATCATAATCAGCTGGTTGATGGGCATCATAGCGACCCGTTGGATCAACGATTCAAACACTTCATCCAGCTCACTTCGTGGTACCGAGTCTATCGCCAGGCCCCACTCCAGTGCTTCGTCACCCGTTAAGCAATCGCCGGTAAACAGCAGACGCTTGGCTCGCATCACGCCGACACGATAGGCCCATAACGAGGTGGTCGGGCTTCCCCATACACGTGCGGGGGGATAGCCAATTTTGGCCTTATCTTCGATAACCAGCATATCGCTGCACAACGCCATATCGGTGCCCCCCGCCACACAGAAGCCATGCACCTTACAAATCACTGGCTTATCGGCGTGAAACAGACTCATAAAGCCTTTTACATTGCGCGACATCATCTGGTAATCCAGCATCGGGTCCCAGGTATTCCTGGGGTCATGATTTTTCCCCTGGCACTCTTCTGACAACACAGTATTTTCGGTCCCCTGCGCCGCAAACCCTCTGGTCTGCTCCGCCGATTCCACCAGGTCGTAACCGCCACAAAAACCGTTCCCGTTGCCACTTAACGCAATCACATGCACCCCGGGGTTGATATCGGCTTGCTCGACGCAGTGCACCAGCTCTCGAGGTAAGTCCATGGTGATCCCGTTACCGCGCTCGGGGCGATTCAAGGTAATACGAGCAACAGGTCCATCAACCTGATAGGTCATTGTCTTTAGTTCCACCGCCATCTCCTCACTCAAGAATATTACATTAAGATTATTGTTTGATTTTTTATGTAATATTTAAGATATTACATAAAATTCATAATTTGCAAATCTTCGTAATAAATAGGCCATGAACGACTTCAAAGTTAGCCCCAAGAATTTGCTGCTGGGAATTCTGCACACCGGCAATCTCAAAGCGATGCCCATCAAGGTCATTATCCACCTAGGGGCGCTGTTCGGTTTTAGTTCAAACCTGATGCGGGTTAATGTCACTCGCTTATTGAGCGACGGCGCGCTGGAACAGGATGAACGGGGGTACTATCGCGCCAGTGGGAAAAATAACCTTATGTCACTGTGGATCGATCGCTGGCATTTGGGTGAGGACCGCAGGCGCCCCTGGAATCGCAGCTGGTTATTGCTGTGCCTGCCAGGTAAAAAAGCCATTGCCAGTCATAAAGATACCCTCAGGGCGCTGTCCTATATGGGCTTTAAAGCCTCAAACAGCTCTATGTGGGTTCGTCCATACAACCTTGTGGAATCCCGGCAAATCATTTTCGATCACTTGTTGCAACTGGGCCTGATCGAAAGCGCCGAGTTATTCGTAGTCTCTGAGGCAAGTAGTGAACGGGAACAGTATTGGCGCGATACGCTCTGGCCGATCGAACAGTACCAACAGAAGTACAAACAGCTGCTCGATGAGCTGGAAACCAGCAAAAACGCGATCAAGAAAATGCCGCTGGATCAGGCGGTAGTTGAATCCTTCGTACTGGGCAGCCAGGTTGTCAACACCCTGGCTATCGACCCGCTACTGCCCGAAGAGATGGTGGATTCCCAGCGTCGCGCCACACTGACCGATGCCATGCGCGAATACGACCAACTGGGTAAGGCGATCTGGTATGAAAAGATGGCGGAACAAGGGCTGATGGATGCATCGCCCCCCGCTCACCTTAACTTTTTACAATAACCACTCAGACTAATGGCTGGTGCCGCGTGAGTAGGTGGTTTTGTTAAACACGTTATATTTTCCGGAGGGCTTAACCATCGGCAAGCGCTTTACCTCTTCAAGGGTTTCGGCATCGTAAACGATCAATGCTCCGTCCACATCCCAAATGCTCATCAAGGCATAGCGACCATCCTTGGTGAACTCGATATGAGCCGCTGTTTTACCGGGTACCGGCTTGAGAGTTTTGACAATTTCCAACGTGGACTTATCAATCACATGCATTAAATCCTTGTTGGGACCAAAGAACACGTCTACCCAGGCATAGGGCGTCTTTTCATGGCTGCGCATAAAAAAACCCGGGCCTTTGGTTTTGATGTGCTTGATGGTTTCCCAGCTCTCCATATCGATGATACTGACGGTACCCGATTTCAGGTTGGGTGTAGCCATCACCTCTTTGCCCTGGTAATCCCAGGTGATGCCCGAACCCAGGTGAGGCATTCCGGGCACATCCAACTCGCCAATTTCACGACGGGCATCCAGAGACAGAATCACGCCCTCACCTTCTCGGGAAGCACCAAACAGCAGGCTGTAATCCTGATTAAAAAAGAAGTCATCCAGATAGGTCGAGACCTCAATTTTACGAATCGGGAATGGTTCAGGTACCACCACATCGCCCGATTCCTTATTGTAATTGTGCTCCCAGCCAGCAAAGCCAGCAGGAGGTTCGTCCTCATAATTGATTTCCCAGACTTCTTTGATGTCCTTCAGGGCGGCCACGAAACTATTTCTCGGCGGCGCATTGTAAACCGCGCTTACCCGCGAATGTTTGCCGGTTTGGTCAACCACATCGATCACCTTGATTGGCGACAGATCGGCGGTATCCAGAATCACCAGATTATTGGGCAGATAGTTAGCCGCTATCGCGTATCGACCATCACTGGACACCGCCAGGTTACGAGTATTGATTCCGGCACGCACCTCCGCGACCGTTTTCAGATTGTAGATATCGAACTTGCTGATCCAACCATCACGCGAGGCAAAATAGACATAACGGCCGTCCGGAGAATACTTGGGCCCACCATGCAGGGCAAAGTGAGTTTTAAACCGGTGAATAGGCTCAAACTTGTCGCCATCCAATAAGGTTGCGTGATGATCCCCGAGCTCCACCACGATAAACAGATTCATCAAGTCAGCATCAAATACCGGTTTATCGCCCAGTTCACCCGCCTGATAAAACAGTTTTTGCGACGCCTGGATCTGGGGTAACTCCCATTTCGGCGTGTTCGCCAGAGGGGTATAGATCAGATCGGCCAGCGCGGCAATTTGGGCCTCGTCCAACTGCTGGGAAAAAGCTGGCATCTGGGTGGCTACGCGGCCGTTGCGGATCACATCCAGGGCTTTGTTTTTACGCAGCCGGGAAAGGTTTTCCGGCAGCAGCGCGGGACCGATACCACCGGTGCGTTGCGCCCCATGACAGCTGGCACAGTGCTGCATAAAGACGGTTTTGGCATCGACGTCCGTCGATGATTGCTCTGCATTGGCAGGCAAGCTATTCAAGGACAGCGTCAACGCTGCGCCCAACATCCACTTGTTTGTGTTCAAGATAACCCCTCACTCACACCTGTTACCGCCAACCGTCTGGCGACCGCACAACCTCTGATTCTACACGGCTCTTTGTTGCCAGTGCGACACAGCCTCGGCATCATCTAACGACGTCTCTTCTGAAGGCTCCGATTCCTGCTCCAGGGCATTAATCACCTTACCAATAACGATCAGGGTTGGGGGTTTGATTTTTTGTGCCTGAACAAATTCGGGCAAGGCTTCCAAAGTGGTTTTATAGGTCTGGTGTCGTTCGGTGGTACCGTGGCGAATCAAGGCCACCGGCGTACTACCCGGCAACCCATGTTGGGTGAGTTCCCGGGACAACACCGGCGCTGTTTTAATGCCCATATAAACCACCAGCGTATGGTCTTCTCGGGCCAGGGCCTGCCAGGGAAGGTCGAGCTTATCGTCTTTTAAATGCCCGGTAATAAAGGTGCAACCGTGGACAAAGTCGCGATGGGTCAGTGGAATACCCGCATAGGTTGTGCAACCAGAAGCAGCAGTAACCCCAGGCACCACTCGGCAAGGCACACCGGCTTTTAACAGCTCCTGAACTTCTTCCCCGCCGCGGCCAAAAATAAAAGGGTCGCCCCCTTTTATACGCGCCACTTTCTTACCATCCATAGCCTTGTCAACGATCAGTTGATTGATCTGATCCTGAGGCAAGGTATGCTGATCCACCTCTTTACCGACGTAGATGCACTCGGCAGAATCGGACACCAGATCCATGATTTCCTGACTCACCAGGCGGTCATAAACCACGCAATCCGCTTGCTGAATCAGTTTATGCGCCCGGACAGTCAACAACTCCGGGTCTCCGGGACCCGCTCCGATCAATACCACTTCACCCGGCAGAAACGCCCGACGATTATCCTGGCCTTTTGCCAACAAGGCTTTGGGTTGAAACCTCTTAACCTGCTTGGTCATACTCTACCCCGTCTATTCAATTCCTGGCTCACTGCACGTCTGAGCGGCTTACGCTCGACTGCTGTCCCGCTTTTTCCACCGGATTTAACAGCAATGACGTATTGATCGTATCGCTGTCCCCCGCCTGGCCATAGTCTTCGGGTAAGCCCACTTCCTGATTTTCCAGATAGCAACCGGGGTCTTCCCCCCAGTGATCACCATCGAAACTGAATGCACGTACCCGGGTATTGCCACCGCAAACCGACAGATAAGTACAGTCTGCACAACGCCCCTTAACGGCGCGCGGCTTCTGTCTTAACCCGAGCATTAATTCATCATCGGTATTTTTCCAAATATCGGAAAACGGTCGCTCTTTGACATTACCCAGATGGTGATTCCACCAGAAGGTGTCTGGATGCACATTCCCCAGATTATCGATATTGGAGATATTAACCCCGGAAGAATTACCGCCCCATCGGTCCAGATGCGCTCGCAATAAAGCTACACGATCAGGGAACTTGCGCTCAGCCCAATGCAGCAGATAAACACCATCGGCATCGTTGTTGCCGGTAACGTATTCCGTGTGCTTGCCAGCACACACATCATCCCAGGCCCGATCAAACAACAGGTCCATGGCTTCTCGTGTCGTACGAAAATAGGCATCGCCCTTGCGATTGCGCTTGCCTCGGCCGGAATAATTCAAATGCGACAGGTAAAACTTTTCGACCCCGTGGTCGTCCATGATGTCGAGCAGTGCGGGTAAATCCTTGCTGTTCTCCTCGGTCAGGGTAAAACGCCACCCGGCCTTAATGCCATGTTCGCGGCAGAGTCTGATTCCATTTAAAGCCGCATCAAATCCACCCTGCATCTGGCGAAATTCGTCGTTGTAATCCCGCAGGCCATCGATGCTGATGCCGACATAATCAAACCCTACCTCGGCAATCTGTTTAATGTTGTCCTGATCAATCAGGGTGCCATTACTCGACAAGCCAACATAAAAGCCCATGGCTTTGGCCCGCTTGCCGATCTCAAAAATGTCGGGTCTGAGCAGAGGTTCCCCTCCAGACAGAATCAATACCGGCACACGAAAGCTTTTCAGATCATCCATTACAGTAAAGACTTCCTCGGTGGTAAGCTCACCGGGAAAATGGGTATCTGCTGAAATCGAATAACAGTGCTTGCAGGTCAGGTTACATCGGCGAATCAGATTCCAGATCACAACCGGACCCGGTGGCTGGCGATGCGGACCGACCGGGGTTTGATCATGAAGGATCTTCATATATTGACTGATACGAAACATCGTTAGGTCGCCTCAACTCTTGCATTGGGTTTCTCTGAAGATTCAACCGGAACCGAACGGGCAATCCGCAAACCTTTCTTCTTGAGAATCCTGGTGCTGTATAGAACATCACACGCACGTAGGTCATCACCGAGCAGCTGCTTTATCTGCTCGATATCTTCTGCCACGTCTGACTTGTTTTTCCCGTGAACCATCGCAAACAGGTTATAGCTCCAGTCGGGTAGATGCCGGGGTCGATGATAACAATGAGTCACACTGGGCAAGGCACCCACTTTGGTGCCCAGCTCGCGTATTTTTTCATCCGGGACATCCCAGACGGTCATGCCATTGGCGGTATAGCCCAGCTTGTAATGATTGGGCACAGCCGCAATACGACGAATAATGCCGCAGGCCAGCATGCTTTCCATGCGCACCATAACCTCTTCAGAGCTGGTACCCATGGCTTCTGCCAGCTTGTGGTAAGGGCGCGGCACCAATGCCAGACCTTCCTGACTCAAGGTGACCAGCTCCCGATCCATCTCGGTCAAGTCACGTGTGGGTCGGTCAGGCCTGACACTCACATTGGGTTTGGTATCAGCCTGTTTTTCTGACAGATCAAGATAGAATCCGACATAGAACTCTTCCAGCTTGGGCATGTTGTACACCGGGTAACCGCTTTGCTGTTCGATACGCTCTATCGTTTTCTCAAGCTGCTCTTGCTCTTCGGTGGCCAGCACAAACCACATATTCAATTGATGGTCTCGCTGGTAATTATGAGCAATTTCCGGAAACGCATTGACGATCTCTGTCACCTGATCGAAGTCTTGTTCAGGGATGGACATCGCCGCCAGGGACAGTGCTCCGCCCATGCGCTCGGCGTGATACATAGGACCAAACCGGGTCAGAACTTTTTCCTTTAACAGGGTATCGATTCGATCAATCAGGCTGCTTTCTGTTATGCCAAGATCTTTGGCAACCACGGCGAAAGGGTATTCGCATACTGGAAATCCGTATTGCAGCTTGTCTATTATCTTCTGATCCATGGCTTCCATCAGACCGCTCCCATTCGATTAACAGGTTGTCCCGCGCGTTCCAGCAATGGGCAGCTCATCAGGTGTGGAAGATCCTCAATCCTGGCATCAACCAGCTTGGTCGACGCGCTATCCTGTTCCGGAGCCAAGGTATACAAACCACCCTTTTGCTTATACTGGCGAGTACTGAACAGCACAGCTTTGGGTGTCGACTCCAGTTCTCCGAGCTTAACAAGCCGTTCAATATCCTGGGCGACACTTTCTCGATCTCGACTGTGGATCATGCAATAAAAATTGTAGGGCCAATGCGGCAAGTGCCGTTTGCGTTGATAACACAAGCTGACCAGACCGGATTCCTTGAAACGTTCTCCAATTACATCGACCTTCTGTTCTGACACATCCCAGACCACCATGGCATTTTGAGTAAAACCCAGACGGTGATGATTACTGACTAACCCCAAACGCTTGATCAAGCCGCTATCGAGCCAATCACGAATGGTATTGATCACGGCATACTCATCATCAATCCCCAGCATTTTTGCCAGGGTTGCGAATGGCTTTGCGGTAATTGGCAGACCATCCTGAATAACCGCGCGCAGTCGTTGCTGATTGTCGGTATCGAGTGAAGCCTGCAATCTGACATCATCCACGTCCAGGATTTTAGGAGCCTGCCTGGAAGGCACCGGGGAATGACTGAAACGTCTGCCCTTTGTACGATCGGTACCAACATGGAAACCCAAATCAATGTGATAGGGTTTCTTCATCGGCAAACGTAAAATCAGAAAACCAATTTCAGATTCCATGCGCTCCAGAACCTGATTTAGATGCGTTTTCGAAGGCGCAGTCACCACAAACCAGAGGTTATAGCTGTGCTCACGGCCGTAGTTATGATTCACCTCTGGGTAACTATTAATTTGCTCTGCAACCTGCTCGACACGCTCGGCAGGCACACTCACCGCGGCCAGCAAACTGGCACCTGCACGGCTGTGTTCGAAGACCGGGCCAACACGCGTCACCACGTCTTCATTTTTCAATGCTTGCAGTTTGGCCACCAGATCTGATTCGCTGCAGTCAAGTTCTTTGGCCATGATCCTGAATGGCCGGGGATCGAGGGGAAAGCCACGCTGATAACGCGCCAGCAAACGGCTGGTCAATTCATCCAGACACGGATCTTCAGTGGCCTTGTCATTGACGATTTTCGTTTCGCAATTCATACGCCTGCCTTCCTGTCTATTCACTCTTCAATTCACTAAAGTCCTATTCGATGAGCTCGAGAAGTGAAGAAAATGCCGCTGGGGCTTTCTGCTGAAAATTGCTCGAGCACCTCAAAGGTAGTGGTGTCGTAAATATTGACTCGATTCAAATCACGGACGGAAACCCATAGATGTTCACCCCGTGGCGTAAATTCCATATGCAACACCCCTTTACCTGGTACCAGGGTATGCGCAACCTGTTGGGCTTCGACATCGATCACTTGCAGAGTATCGTTGTTGGGAAAAGCGAAGTTAACCCAGACCTGTCGACCATCAGGACGGGCCATGACAAAAACAGGTTGGCCATGCACATCAATACTGCCAACCTGTTGCCAGCTATTCAGGTCAATCACCAGTACTTTATGCTGCCCCACCGCCGGAACAAAGGCGTAATTACCGGCTATTGCCCAACCTTCGAGGTGGGGCATTTTGTAGACCGGAAGTTTCTTCTCACCTTTGCCGTAGTTGGGCAGGATTTTTTTGCTGCCTTTTTCGGGGTGCCAAAGATCCACCAGGGCCATACCGTCTTCACCAAACAAACCGGCGATATAATAGCGGCCATCTGATGATATCAGCGCATCGTAGGGCTGACGGCCGACCTGATCAAACTTGGTCAGCTTCGGTGCCTGCTCTTTGCCTGCCGAGAAATCGGCAATCCAGATTTCATCGCTATCGAACAAACTGAACACAAATTTTTGACCGGGGGCATCCACCAGGCCAACGACTTTGGAACCTTTTTTGGCTTTGCTGCGCGGATCAAACACCTGACTGGCAGGAATATCGGCCACTAGCTCCAGGGTTTCACTGTCAAAAACTTTCACTCCACCCGGGCTGTAGTTAGACACAGCTACCAAGCTGCCGTCCTGACTTATGGCACCACCGATACTATTGCCCGACTGAATAATGCGTTGGTCAATACTCTGGGTCAGCATGTCAATTTTACTGAGCCCGCCATCACGACCGAACACGTAAGCAAAACGTTCATCGCGCGAGAATACAATGGAGGCATGGGACAGGTCCCCCAAATCGTTCACCTGCCCGATAGGCGCCTTATCGCTGGTATTGATGATCTGCACACTGCCCGTGGCACGCTCGATGATAACGCCCATGTCCCCCGTTGCCCGTAAAGGCTCTGGTGAAAACGAACTGCAAGCCCCAAGCACTGTAGTTAATGCGGCCAACAACAAGGCTTTATGGTTCATTAGTTACGATCTCCCCGGCTTTTAATTGATTGGCAATCCAGCGTGCATCCATTTCAGACAAAATACCTTTCCAGGGCGGCATGGGAGTCGTAGGACGCCCATAAAGAATGACTACGGTCAAATCATCCACCGAATAGTTTCTAAGGTTATCGGGCAAAATGGCCGGCCCCAAGCCGCCTTTTAGCAACATGCCATGGCAAGACCCGCAATCTTGCTTGACCAGATAGGTCAGCTCTTGTTGCCGGGCATCATCGATTTGCGAATGACTTTGCTGATCTGGTGAGCGTACGGTTACCGAGCCGGTCATATCAGGATGGGGACCACATTCGTAAGGAAAGGTACCCTCTTCATTAAAGACTTTCTGGAAGCTTTCATCCGGGAAAAAATAATCGGGTTCGGGCTCACCCTGCTCTTTAAACCAAACGCTGTGGTACTGGCGCTTTTCGCGATTGATCCATACCACCGTATCACCCTTATTGACCGTAATATGCTGGGGAGTAAAGCGCCTCTTATAGATACTGACTTCAACGGTATCAGCGTATGCCGTAGTGCTTATGACACTGGCGGCCAGATAACCGGCCAATACGACTGCTATAGTGAAATACCGACCTAGCATGGCACCCCTCCCCGGCTATGGGTTTACTGTGTTACGGCGTTAATCTCGACATCGCTGTTGTCAAAACCCAGCTTGTAGCCCAGAGAAACATGGTGGAAACGACCGTCACTGTAGTCATCGTGAATGGCGAAACCGAAGTTGTAGACTTGATCCAGGCTCAACGTGATATTGCCGGCTTCATCCGTCTCCAGTGGACGTTTGAACTCAACGACCCAGAGATTACCTTGCTTGGTTGCTGTCGCTTGACTGATCACGCCTTCATTCATCAAGCGGTCGGCCAGGATATTGCCGTCTTCGACCTGCTGACTGCCGGAGTTATAGCGCACGATATCCATGAAATGCTGTGACAGAAACTCCGCGTTAATCTCTTCATCGGGCTTGCGCTTGTCCCAGCCACCCAGAGGCTTCTTGTTACGCCCCTTGAGTTCAATCTTGGTGCGACTTTCCTTAATGTACTTGGTTACGTCCTGCCCCTCTGGCGCAAACGGCATACCGTTTAGATCCGCATGACAGGTGCCCCAGCATCCGGCTCGGTCGGCATATTCGACCTCATCCGTGGCCAGCATAAAGGCCAGTTTCATAGAGTTTTCAGGGTCCATCTTGCCACCGTCAGCAAAGGGTGCGGGCTGATGCTCGGTGTCTTCCCAGGAGAACTGCAAGTAGAGGTTTTTGCCATCATTAGCCGCCTTGACCGCTACCGCAATACTGCCGCGCTTACCTGGAATAATCTGATCTTCCAGCTTTTCGCCAGTAACGATTTTGTCGCCAATATCCATGGTCTCTTCTTCGTGACAATCGACGCAGCGATCACCTTTTGTGAAGGAACGCTTGCCGCCATGTTTACGACCCAGCACCCATTCCATGGAGGATTGTCCAGGATAAAACACGCGCATATCACGAGCCGGAATGGCGGCCCAGTTAATGGCTGATTTTGCGGCTTTCGGTGCACTACCGGATGGCGCTTTGGCAGCCTCGGCGGATGGTTTCTGCTCTTGTGATTTGGCCAGTTGCGCGGCTACCTCAGCGGCTTTCTTGGCTTCTTCAGCGGCCAGCTCTGCCGCTTTCCTGGCTTCTTCCGCCGCTTGGCGCTTCTTCTCAGCTTTCTCCTCGGCTTCCTTGTCCAGGAATGCCTGCCAATGTGGAGGAATACCGATCGCCAAATCCGGATCGGGCTGGGTCAACAGGTCCATCTCTTCATCGGTCAACTGGTCATGCACCGATTTGTGTGCAATACCCTTGTGACAATCGATGCAGGTATTACCTGCCTGCATCGCATTTAAATGCTGTTTGCGAGCACGGGGTTTTTGATTTTCCGGCTGCATAGTTGTGAAGTCGTGACAGTTTCTGCATTCTCTGGAATCTGTACTCTTCATTTCGCCCCAAACATTTTTTGCCAATGTTAAACGCTTGGCATCAAATTTTTCAGGGGTATCAATCGTACCCAATGCCCAGTGCAACACCTCGTTAGAGGCCTTGATCTTACGGACAATTTTGTAGACCCAGGGGTCGGGTACATGACAATCAGAACAGGTGGCACGAACACCGCTACCATTGGAGTAATGGACTGTTTGCTTATACTCCTGATAAACATTCTCTTCCATTTCGTGGCAACTGATACAGAACTTGAGCGTGTTCGTTGCTTCCATTGCGGTATTAAAACCGCCCCAAAATATTACCCCCACGAGCATAAACACCAGCGCTGCTGCTACCGTGGCACCCATAAATAAGGGACGTGACATTAAGCTTTTAATAGTTTCCGCAATACTCATCGAAGAGGCTCCCCGGCGTTCTGTGTTTTTATAATGTCTTACTTGGGTGGGACTTAAAATGAAGGGGTATTTCAATCCTCAAAATACCCCTTCCTACTGCTTACCTAGCCATTACGTCTTATGATTGGCTCGGTTATAGACATTGAACTTACCGGTTGGTGTCGTCAGGCCTTTGATACGAGTTTTCTCTTCGAGAGTTTTCGCATCATAAACCACGATTTCACCTGTGGGGTTCTTGTTATCGCTACGGTTCCAGACTGATACCCAAACTTCAGTACCGTCCTGGTTGAACTCCATGTGCAGCGCAGCTTTACCTGGCTCTTCGGTTACACGAATGGTCTTGACGATCTCACGCGTATCCTTATCGAACACTTGAACACTTTGCTGAATCTCTGGCTCAGGATGCTTCAGCTGGTCAGCCCAAACATACTGTGAGGTCGGGTGAGTACGGATGAAGACACCAGCACCATCGGTTTCAACGGTGTAGCACAGCTTCCAGGCCTGGTCAGGGTTACCCATTGGATCGTTACCCCAGACAGATACTTCACCGATACCCAGGTGAGTAGTACCGCCTACAGGACCACACTCTTTATCAACCCAGTTGGCACCAGGGCCAGGGTGAGGCAGTGAAGCCACATCGATCATCTTCTCTAACTTGCGCTCTTTAGTGTCGACCACAACCATCTTGTTAGAGGCGTTCGCAGCAATCTGGAAGTAACGACCGGTGGGGTCGAAGAAGCCATCATGCAGGAACTTGGCAGTGTCCATCTGATCGATACGCAGGTTGTCGATGTCGCTGTAATCTACCTGCCACATTTGACCCAACTCTTTGATCGCTACGATCCAGGTTGGCTCATTAGGAGTGGTGTAGATTGCCGCTACACGAGATTCCTCAACGTATTCACCATCAACGTTGATACCGCGAGATGAAACCACTTTCAGAGGCTCAAGTGTTTCTGCATCCATGATAACGAAATGTGGTGGCCAGTAGCCGCCAGCAATGACGTATTTACCATCACCGGATACGGCGATATCACGCGCGTCATAGGCCATCTGAGTTTCGGCGACCAACATCTTGTCTGGCGTCTGCCACAGGTCAATCTTGTTCACCTTGCCATCACGGCCAATGGTGTACCAGAAGCGACCAACGTCTTTTGCTTCATCAACTTTATGGTGCTCAGTACCCTTGATGACGTGTACCGCATAGCCGGTATCGATGTGGGCAACGATTTCATGCTTGTCACCATCGACGATCGCAGCCAAACCGGCGTCACGCTCGATTACAACAAAGAAGTTCTCCCAATTGCGACCATGCATAGGCTTGGTTGGGTAATCTTTGGGCTCAACATAGGTCTTTGTGCGTTCTTTCATCATTGCCAGAGACATCTCTGGCGGCACTGGAGGTTCCAGCTGAATGTATTTGGCGAGCAGATCGATCTCTTCTTTGCTGAAGATATCATCGAAGTTGTTCATGCCGCCTTCGGTACCCAACTCGATGATTCGAGACAGGCGCTTGGTGCCTTTCTTCAATGTTTCCTCAGGCATCAGGCTCTTGCCTGTTGCACCTTTACGTAAAACACCGTGACAACCGGCGCAACGCTGGAAATACATCGATTTGGCTTGATCAAACTCCTCCGGAGTCAATGTTGGTGGCGTATTGGTGGCTGCATTAGCTGCGCCTCCCATGCCTACCCCCATTGCCAGAGCCAGTGCTGACAATGCTACTTTGGTCTTATTCATCGTTTGCGAACTCCTGCTGTGTTTCCTCACCTTATAATCTAGAGAGCCCCTTAAATTTGCTCCCCCTGCCAAGTACTCACCAGTACTCGATACCGCGGTTCACGCTGAGCTTACAATCGCTTTATCTATCCATAAGAGAGACAAAACCAAATTCTCCGAAGTACCGTGTCCATAGCAATACCCCGTTTAGTGTAGGACCTTTGTTGTTACATACAATTGATTGTGATCAAGTCAAGTAGCCTCAAAAACAAATCTTCGTCACCATTGAAATCATAAGCAATCAACACCGACGAGTCGTTGATAATTATCAACAACTGATTCATTTGAAATCAAACAATAGCCGTGTCTTGAAAAAAGCCTGCTATTTCTAGCGGTTAGGCTTCATAGTGACGCGTTTATCAAAACCCGATAAGCGAGTTTCTATCAAATTCTGCTTCCAATCAGGTGGGCTGTCGTGGCCTATGTTCTGATCACCAATATTCCAAAAGGGCGTAAGAACACAGCAATTTGTTCACTTTCCATCGAAGAGAAAGTGCGAATCACTCTCATTTACACTATGTAGAAATGGATAGCGCGAAATAACAACTAGGGCACCTCTGATTCAGAGTCTTTGTACCGGCAGTACGATAAGTCTTTTTTAACGATCTGATTGTTGGAAGAATCATGCGCCAACCTTCGACCAGACTAAAGAACCCAGTGAATCGGTCGATATAAAAAGTGCCTTGCCTATTACTGTTTTTACGATCAAACCGACCGACAGCTACGGCTTTACTGATACCAATTGAGGAAATCTTTTACTATTCTCAGCCATTCTTTGCAGTGGTATTGCTTAAGATTAAGGATACGGATCGTCCAATATCATACGATCGAATGACACGATAAAACATGTAGCCTATGGACCAGGACAACAACCATGTTAAAAAAATTCTTATTACCTATTGGTGGATTGCTTCTTATCACCTCTATTCTTATCGCTCTCCTGATTCCGATGTTGACAGAGAAGTCTATGATCAAGGCGACGGTTAATGATGCCAAACAAACCGTTAATCAGTTCAAGGTATTACGGGGCTATTACACAAAAAACGTCATTAGCAAAGCCAGTGCTTTTGGAATGAGCCCCACCGTCGAGCACAAGGACAAAAGAGAATCCATCCCCTTACCGGCCACCATGATTCATGAACTCAGCGAACTTATGGCTTCGACGGGGACCGAAATATCACTCTACAGTCCTTTCCCGTTTCCCAATCGAAAAAGCCGCCAATTGGATAATTTTCAATCTCGTGCCTGGCAATCACTGTCCAAAGATCCTGAGTCGGTTTTTATTGAAGAGGTGAATCGAAATGGCAGTCCCTTTTTGCGCATTGCGGTAGCGGATACCATGCAAGCCGATGCCTGCGTCGTTTGTCACAACAACCACCCTGACACGCCAAAAAACGACTGGAAACTGGGTGATGTACGAGGTGTACTCGAAGTCGTAAAACCCCTTGCCGACATTCAGGCACTTTCTACAGAAACCCGTAATGTAATAAGCCTGTCAACTTTGCTTATGATGGCTTTGATTGCGGCAGCAATGGCCTACCTGTTCCGCCGTGTAGTACTCAACCGAGTGCATTCCCTGGAGTCAGCAATCTCCGAATTGGCCAGTGGTGAAGGTGATTTAACCACCGAACTCGACACGGGAGCTAACGACGAACTGGGACGTGTTGCGGCTAATTTTAATCGCTTCCTGGGCACCTTTAAAAATATTATCGAGGGGGTAATAGAGCGTACTCACAGCGTGGAAAAATCTACCACGCATGCTCACAACTCTACCCAGAACATTGCTGACAAGATGAACACGCTGGAAGGCAAAACTCACTTTATTGCCAGTGCAATTACTGAGATGTCGAGTAGCATAAAAGAGATAGCTCACAACACAGAGCTGGCCTCAGCGGACACTAAACAGAGTAATGAGCGCCTGCATGAATCCAGCAAAAGCATGAACACCAGTGTGGAGACCATTCAGCAGCTGAACGGCAGAATGAGCGATACCGCGACGGTTATTTCAAGCTTGAGGGATCAAAGCGATCAGATTGGCACCGTACTGGATGTGATCAAATCCATCTCCGAGCAAACCAATCTTCTGGCCTTGAATGCGGCGATTGAAGCCGCACGCGCCGGAGAACAGGGCCGAGGCTTTGCCGTGGTTGCTGACGAGGTACGGGGGCTGGCGCATCGCACACAGGAGTCAATTTCCGAAATACAGGAGACCGTGACCTTACTGCAGAGCAAGTCTGAAGAAGCCGAAGCCAGTGTGAAAGAGGGCTGCGATTCCAGCCTGGAAGCCAGCGACGGCATTCGTGAAGTCTATAACCAGCTCGAAGAAGCTATCAAGCTGGAAGCAAACGTGATGAATGCGGTAGACAGCACCGCCGCAGCGATGGAGGAGCAGCACAGCGTCTCCGAGGAGATGGATCAGAGCGTCGTGGACTTAAGGGACCAAACGATTGAGTCACTAGAGTTAATTAACAGCATCACCGCCGAATTTGACCAGATAAGGTCTGAGATGCAGCAACTTAACTCCGAATTAAGTCGATTCAAACTATAAAAAGTCCAGAAGCTGGCGGCACGTTCTTTAAGGCAACACCAGTAAACAGAGATACCCCGACGGGTATCTCTGTTAGCTCAACCCCAACCAATAGGCTAGCAAAATCAGGCTACCAATAATGACAGAATACCCGGACATCAATAATCTCCAGGGCCTGGGTACAGAACGCAACTCCATAAAGTAATCAACAATCAGCTGACTTTTGGCTATCAGTAAGCCAACTGTTACCAGCGCACCCCAAATCCCCATGGACCCCGCACCACCGATAGCGAACGCAAACAGGGTTGCCAACATCAGGAAACACCATACCCGGGTGACCTGTACGACTTGAGACCTTGCCGTCGATTTTGGTTCCCCAAGTTCATTACTTTTAGACTCTACCTGACTGCTCATTCTGATTGCCTCTCACTTTGCGCCGCTTTCTTTACCATCAACCAACCAATGCAATATCTGTCAGTTCAGTACATAAACCAGCGGGAATAGAATAATCCATAGCAAATCAATCATGTGCCAGTAACAAGCACCACTTTCCACGACCACGACTCCCTCTCCCTGATAACGTCCCCGTCGCGCATTCCTTGAAATCAATATCAGTACCAGCAAACCCAGCAATACGTGGAAAAAATGGAAGAACGTCAGTAAAAAATAAAACATATAGAATGCATTTGTGCTGAGACCGTACCCTGCTGAAAATGCCTCATAATATTCCCAGAGTTTGACCACCACATAGATTGCCCCCATAAGGATGGCTCGGTTCAACCATCTCGAGCAGCCTTTAGGGTTATCCTGATGGATATCGATCACGGCTCGCACTACGAAGTAACTGCTGGTAATAAGTGCCAGCGTGTTGATGGCACCAGCGGTTCTATTCAGATGAGCAAAGCCCTGGGCAAACAGATCGGGGTGATTCAGACGCACAAACGCGTAAGCAATAAAGAAGATCGAGAAGACCGTCAACTCAGCCAGTATGAATATCCATACCACCAGATCCCCGGGTAAGGGATGCACTGTCCGCGGGGAAGTTAAAGAATGGGACATCGAGGTTCTCCTGAAACCTTCACGACCAAGACTGACAATAGTACCCAGTGTCTCCTGGAACACGACTGACCAGAATCAATTCGTAAAAAAATGCCACGATACCTACTGATTAGCAATCAGCCTGAAGATCGGTTTTCATCCTATTACGACAATACAATCAATCTATCAGTGTTGGTCACAAGAACACATCACCCGAGTCTCCAGATCAACGGGTACAACCCACTCCTCCCGAGCATAGAGCAGATACAAAAAAACCACTATTACCAATCAGCAATAGTGGCTTTAAAGTGCCGGTAGATTCAGCACTCAAGAATGGCAGTATTAACGCAACCAGGCTTCCACTCGTCGATTCTTAATACGACTTGAGAGAGAATCATTACCCGCTACCTGCATCAGTGCGCCATTAGCAACCATTTCAATGCGGCTCTTGGCCACACCCTGCTTGACCAACTCGGTACGTACTTTCTTGGCACGCAACTTGGAGATCAGCACTGCCGTGTTACTCGGATCGGAAGAACCCACCAGAATCAGCTTGGACTGCTTGTTTTCAGGGGCACTCATATAGCTGGCCAAACGCTTGATATCTTCCAGCGCCTTGCTGTCTAGCTTGGCTTTGCCTTCGGCAAACCGGAAATTCAGTGACAAACGATCGGCACCACTCACCGCTTCGCGATAGTAATCGGGCAGGTCATCTGCTATTTCCAGCTCAAAGCGCTCGATGTTTTGCGATACATAACCAGTGGCATCAACCAGTTTTTGAGCCTGTTGCTGCTGAACAAATTGAATAAACTCATTCACCGGCTGGCTCTTTTCCTTCGGCGTGTAGAGATAAAGTCGACGAGCCAAAGGGTAATCTTCTGTGGCCAGGGTGAGACGGTTTGGGTACATCGCTTGCACCTCCTCGTCCGCGGCAATGGCAACCGCTTTGCTGTCACCTACAGAGCTCAAACCGACAAAACCAATTGCCAGGGCGTCTGCCTGAACGGCCGCCGAGAGCTTTTCGTTAGAGTCCTGACGCTTGGCGCTCTTGGCCAACTTGCCACCTTTGCCCAGCACCAGCTTGTTAAAGGTATCCATGGTACCTGAGCCATCGTTTCGGGCGAACACACTGATCTTGCCCTTAACACCACCGACCTGGGACCAGTTCTTGATAGAACCATTGAATATTTTTTTCAGTTGTTCCGTAGTCAGCGATACCACAGGATTGGACGGGTGAACAATAATGGACAGGCCGTCAACCGCGATCACATGCTCCGAACTTGATGCGGTCATATTGCCCAAGGCTTTTAGCTCATCAGCCTCGCTGGCTTTAATGGGTCGGGAAGATGCCGCAATATCCGCGTTGCCTTTTTGCAAACCGGCGAAGCCAGAGCTGGAGCCTTTAGAGGCAATACGAACCTGCACGAAACGATCGCTTTTGGCATCGTAGCCTTTAATGACGGTCGTGTGCTGTTTTTCGTCAACCGATACGGCAATATCCGTAATGCCTTTGGTTTCGAGATAGGCGTGAGCCATTTTCGGTGTTAATTGCTTACCAATGGTGCTCGATCCCTGCATATTGATCCAGGTATCGACCGCTGCATCCGCATCGCTCGTTACAGCGAAGGCTTGACCGCAGGCCAACAGCAAGGCCACATGGCCCACAGCCAATAACCGGGTGAATCCCTGCTTAATCGTGAAGAGAGTACAACTTGTGCTTTTCATTAAAACCCCTTTACTACAGCTTGTTATCAAATAATCTACTTCCATTGATTAATGGCGGGGCGTTTGTCTGAAAAGGTCCGCTCTTCTCTACCAAAAAATATCTACTCAAGGACATGAATCCTAAGCGGCGCGCAGGGTATGTTACATTTTTGTTAAATTCAATCGGTATTTACCGCATTCACTCCAAATCTCAATAGCAATAACTCATAAGATAAAGCGCATTTATAAGACTCTGGGCAGTGCTGGATTATTTGTCTAGCAGGCCTGTGTTCCAACCGGGTCAGGCGTTACTTATTCGCGACTATGACCGTTTCAAGGTCGCAACCTTAAATGGGGCATTGGTGCATCAAACAACCCATTATCCTTGCACCTTTTTCATTTCTTTGTCATAACCAACCCATAGAATAATGGGTCTCACTTATCATTGAGATTCCCCCATGCATACGCTCCAACGCTTGAGCCTGATAACGTTAATGATCAGCTCCACCCTTTGTGCTGATAACTCAACCGGGCTATCGCCCTCGATGTTACCTTTCTCGGTACTGGAGCAATTGGATAACGGCACCGAAATTCGCAATGGTGGTTTTGGTTCTGCCATGACCGCGCATCCAAACCATCCAGACCGTTTTTATGCCCTGACCGATCGCGGCCCTAATGCCAAATACACAGGCCCGCAAGGCAAAGGGAAAAAATTTCCCATGCCCGCTTACACGCCAAAAATCTCCGAATACCGATTGAATAAAGAGGGTTCTGTCGAGATGATCCGCGAAATTCAACTCAAGGACAGCCAGGGCAACCGGATTACCGGTCTGCCTAACCCCGCCGGCATGGGCTCCACCGGTGAGGTACCCTATGACAATAACGGCAAGGTTCTGAAGACAGACCCGTTCGGGCTGGATTCCGAAGGCCTGGTAGCCTTGAAAGATGGCAGTTTCTGGGTCAGCGATGAATACGGCCCCCACATCGTTCATTACAACGCCGCTGGTGTTGAGCTGGAGCGTATTAATCCCTTCGGTACGGGGACTGGTGGCCGTAAATTGCCGGCGGTGCTTGCCAATCGCCGCGCAAACCGCGGCATGGAAGGTCTGGCTATTACCCCGGATGAGAAAACACTGGTCGGAATTATGCAATCCACGCTGTTTAACCCCTCCAAAAGTGCCATCAGCAATAAGAATCTGACTCGCATCCTGACCTTCGATATTGCTACCGGTGAAACCCACCAATACCTGTATCGACAAGAAGCCAACAGCCTGTCCAATTCCGAAATTGCGGCCATCTCGAACACAGAATTTCTGGTGATTGAACGCGATGGTGGGTTTTATGGCAGTAATGCCCAATACAAACGCCTGTACAAGATTGACTTGCGCACCGCCAGCGATGTATCCGGTGACTTCTCAGATCCACAGGGTTTACGGATCAACGAGCGCACTCTGGAACAAAACAGCTGGGCTGAGCTGGCTTCGGCCAATATTCAGCCGGTTACCAAGACCCTGGTTGCTGATGTGCTCAACGACATTCAGTATCCCCACGACAAGCTGGAGGGCATCTGGATTCGCAACAGCACAACCGTCGGCCTTCTCAATGACGACGACTTTGCCGTATCGGCAAACGGCGGAGAAGTCATTCAGAAGAGACTGCCTGCCGACGATTCAGTCGATAGCAATCGTTTGTATATGATCCAACTCGATAGCAAGCTCTACTGAAACCCAGACGGTTTCTGATGATCGTTTCCGGGGGCATTTCACCCCGGGAACAGGTTCCCCTGTTTCCCGTGAACACTGTCCCCTATATTCGCTAACCTGAGCGACTGAGTCAGGTGCTGGCGCTCGGACTATTGACGTTTCTGGCCTGCTGACGAAATTGCTTGGGACTCTGCCCGGTTTGCGCTACCAGGAAATGATTAAAAGAGCTTTGCTCACGAAAGCCCAACATCTGACTGATTTGAATCAGGCTCATGGTCGAATATTCCAGATAATCGCAGGCCTGACGCAAGCGTACCTGTGCCAGAACACCCTGAAAGTTTTGCTCTTCCTTTCTCAACGCACGCTGCAGACTGCGTTCCGACATCCCCATGATAGCGGCCATCTGCGCCAGCCTGGGATGATGCATAAGGCGTTGAGCCAACAGTTCCGCCAGCTGCTCGGTCACCGGTTGCCCAGCCATCCTTGTGGGCTGGACAAGAGAAGACCGCAATGGCCAGGCCAATACATCGGCGGCGATCAGCAAACTGTTATGGGGCTGGTCAAAACGACATTCTCCCTGGCACAGCACCTGATAATAATCGCGCCGATATTGATCGGGTTGTCGATGCTCAAAGGTCATTTCCAATACGGGAATGGAGCGGCCTGCCAAACGCTGGGCAAGCTGGATAATGCCCGAAAGTACATTTTCACAAACCAGCCGGTTAACCGGATGCGATCGAAAACGAGAGCGCCATAACAGGCGTAAATTATTGTCCTCCAACTGGATGCTCGACTCCCCCAGTCGGTGAACCAGACGCTCAAGGAGCATGACTTGCTGCAGGGCTTCCGCCAGAGTTTTCGCCACAGCAATCGCATCACCGAGTACGTCAAAGCTGTTCAGATCGGCCAACTGGCCACTGCGCAACCCTAAATAGGGATCCTGACAGAGCTCACTGGCAGTTTGAAGCAGTGCAAAGTAGTCGGCGATATTGATCCGGATGGGCGGTTTGTATAACCACAAGTCACTTTTCCCGATGGCCGATGCCAGCGCACTTAAACGTCCTCCTTGTTGCAAGAAGGCCTCGATGGTTGGCTGAATATAGGCCCCCACAACAAATTCGTCCGGGGCTCCGGTATGCACATCCTCAGGCACTGGCGGCTCCTAAGCCAAGGGTCATCAGTATAAAGGCCTATACAGCCAACCCTGTCGTGATAAAGCAAAGTATTGACATCTTTTAGCAATATTACATCAGATGGCTCTTGTACCCTAGCGGCATAAAACAACAACAAGATCAGGTAAATCGATGAGCACTATGACCCTGTCATCCCCAGATGCTGGCACTGCAAGCCCCGACACAGGCTGGCTAGACAGCGTTATCCAGCCTATTGAACATTTTTCCGAAGCCCGCCGCTATGGCAGCGCCCATACCCGCCTTGAGGCCATGCGTCATGCGGCAGGAAAGTTTCGCGATCATATGCTGGAACGCCCCCAGGTGAGGTTCTACCGCAGCATGGAATTGATCCGGGTGCCCTACCCCAGCAAGTATGCGTTTCTTAACTGCAATGTTATTCCGATGCCATTTATTCATATCCTGAATCGCCTGTTCATCGTTCAGGTGAATACCCGGGACGGGGTAAAAACCCTGTTGTTATCCCCCTCCGACATCCAGGCGAATGCCCAAACCCCCTATTTTCGCAAGATCACCGACAAAGCTGGCCCGGCAAAAAACTGGTTAAAAAAGTTTATCGCGCCCGAAATCAGTACCGTCAACGGTTGCCTGCAGCAGCTGGGCCTGGCGCCTGAAGATATCGATTTCATCAGTTATGACCATCTACACACTCAGGATTTGCGGCAATGGCTAGGGGACGGTATTCGTCCCGGTTTTTTTCCCAATGCAAAACTTCTGGTTATGAGAGAGGAGTGGGAATCCGCGAATGCGCTGATGGCTCCCCAGATCGACTGGTATTGCCCGAATGGGCTGGCCGGTGTCGCCGAGGATCGTGTTATTCAGCTCGAAGGCGATGTCATGATTGGTGATGGTCTGGCCTTGATTCGCACTCCGGGCCACACCGTCGGTAACCACTCCTTTGTTGCCCACACTCCCGAAGGCTTAAAAGTCACCAGCGAAAACGGTGTCGGACCGGATTGCTATGCACCGGATAAATCCCGCATCCCCGGACTGAAAAAATACGCCCAGCAAACCGGCATGGAAGTCATCCTGAACGGCAACACTCTGGAGGGTGGACTGGATCAGTACATCTCTATGGTGGTTGAGAAAACCATCGCCGGTAACCATCCCACCTATTCTGACTTCCCCAATATGGCGAATTCTTCGGAGCTGACCGGTTATTGGGGCTTTCCAGGCTACAAGCCGACGGTGACTTACGGCGATTTGCATTTCGGCACTCTGGTAAACCCTCGGTAACAGGGTTCCAAGAGCATAGCGAATAACAACAAAGGCGATGATCGTTAGCGGGACAAATTCGTAGGCCCGGCCTTTTGATGATTGATAACCCAAGGATGCTTTATGAATATTTTTTCGTACTGGCAAGGCTTTTATAACGACCCCTGGTTTTGGCAGTTTCCCATGGCCACGTTGGCCATCAGCATGGCGGCGTTCCTGACCGTGGCCATTCCCTGGACGATTGTTGCCTGGCTCGATCCACAATCGATGCGAAAATATAAAATTCAGCAAAAGCCCTTCGAGTTTGACCGTTTCTTCTGGCCATCGGTCGGCCGCATCATCCAGAACAATATTATTCTCGCGGCTTTACTGGTGCTCTTCTGGCCGTTGATAAAGCTCAGCGGCGTTCATGATGGCGCCTTGCCCGCCTGGTATATCATTATCATACAGCTGCTGTTTTTCGTCTTTCTGGATGATTTTTTATACTACTGGATGCACCGCTACATGCATGAAAACAAATGGCTGCTGCGTCATGTTCACAGCGTGCATCACCGCATTCGCAACACCTGCGGTATCAATGGCAATTACATGCACTGGCTGGAGTTCTCCTTAACCGCGTTCCTGACTCTGGTGGGGCCGATGCTCATCGGCGCGCACATCTACGTGATCTGGATCTGGGTCATCATCCGCCAGTTCGAGGGCGCAGACGGACACATCGGCTACGACGTGCCCTGGAATCCCGCGCACCTGTTTCCGGTCTATCAGGGCCCGGTTTACCATGATTTCCATCACGCGAAGTTCAAAGGCAATTATGCGGGGTTCCTGCCGTATCTGGACAAATATCTTGGCCAAACCCACATCGCCGCTTACCTGCGTTATCTGGAAGAACGGAAAAAAGGACTATCTCCTCAGCAGATTGCCGACCAACCGTCAGCCCAGCGTAAACGGCCAACCACCGCAGTCTCTTCGGCGCAGTAATAACCGCCCGAAACAATAGTCTGTCATTGTATTTCTGAAGAGCCCCCAACGATGATCGTTCATCATTGGGGTCATCTGTCCCAGACTGATAGACGGCCTGGATAACAGGCCTATAGCGACACAAACACCAGCCCAACGAGCATGATAACGACGCCTTGCAGGCGATTAGGATGCCATCCCTCCTTTAACCAGATGATACCGATGGCGACCCCGATGGGAATGCTCAACTGACGCAGTGCCACCACATAACTGACTTCCGTCACCATCGACATGCTGATCAACACCAACAGGTAGGTACCCACGGCGAATAAACCGGTCACGAACATGGAACGCTTGATCTGCGGCTGGCGAAACAACGCGGCAAAAACCGGCTCTTTTAATACCAGCAGCGATACCGGCAACATACAGAGGACTATGCTGGCGGCCTGGACCACGGCAAACGCACCTCCCGCTTCGAAGGCATTAAAGCCGGCATCGCGCATCAAATGGATGGCGGCGCTGTCGGTAAAAGAATATCCCGCCGTACCCAGGGCAGCGACCACCGCCCAGCCTACCGCAGGGGTAAAATAGGTCTTGATATGCCACTCCCGCCAACGCCGAACCGGGACCATCATGGCACCACAAAAAATCAATGCCATGGCGCCCACATCAGCGACCGACAAGGCCGTATCACCATAGGCCATTAACACCAAAAGCGGCACAATCAACACCGGCAAGGCTCGCGCCAATGGATAGACCACGCCCAGATCACCGCCTTGATAGGCTTTTGCCAGCCCCACCAGATAGACCATTTGGCAAAGCCCGGATGCCAGGATCAACAACCAGAAGCGGGTCGGCATCGCCAGCACATCCGACCAGACATTAAACAGTAACGGGCTATAGATCAGCATACCCGCCGCCGTCGCCCACATATAAAAGGAAGCACTGGTCGCCGAGCGTTTACCGATCGAGTTCCAACCAGCATGCAACAAAGTGGAGGTAATAATCAGGGCAATTGCCATTGCGCTCAAGAGGTGTCTCCAAAACAATAAATGCTCATATAAACACGAGAACGTCAGCACGCCTCTGACATCGTAAGTTAAGCAGGCAGATCGGCAAAAAACAGACGATGACCGAGCAAACAATCCTGGCTTGCTTGTAGACAGGGTTATCCGCCAAGTTCCGGGGATAACCCCAAACGAATCAGGGTTACAGAAAAGTTTTTGCTGCCCAGTAGCCTTAAGCCTGCCTCCAACGCTGGGTATGTTGCAATATCTGATGGCTGATCAGCCAATGACAACCCTTAACGCCCAATGCTGTCACCATCAAGAGCACCGCCATTGCAGCGGCCGCCGCCGTATCGCCGGCCTCATCCATGTTGATGACCGCGACCGATGCCAGGGTAGTATCAGCAGAGTAGAGAAACACCACCGCCGATACCGTCGTAATCGCATTGACGAACAGGTACACGGAGATTTCCAACACGGGAGCCAGACAAAGCGGCAGCGTTACTTTGAAGAAGGTGGTATAAAAAGGCACCTTCAACGATGCCGAAACCGATTCGAATTCCTTATCGATCTGTTTCAAACTGGTAACCGCCGTGAGATGACAGACCGTATAAAAATGCACCAATGTGTTTAATACCAGAATAGCCAATGTGCCATAGATAACATTCAGAGGGTTGTCCGGCGCGTTAAAGAAAAAGATGTAGGATAAACCCAGCACCATACCCGGGATCGCCATCGGCAACATGGCCAAAAACTGCATCACCTTGCGCAACCAGGGAAATACATTCATTTTCTCATTCAAATACGCCAGGGAAAAAACGATAAGGGTGCCAATCAATGAAACCCAGAAAGCCATTCGCAGCGAATTAAAATAGGATTCCCAGCCGCCCCCATCCATCATATCGAATTGGTAGTTATTCAGGGTAAGGTCAAGATTGTAAGGCCAGAAGTTGATCAGCGACGCGTAAACGGCCATGCCGATCACCAACAACAGAAACGCACCGATAAGGCCGCAAAAGCCAAACAAAAGCATATCCCTTATTGGCTGAGCCTCTGGCCGTATGGCAACGGCTCGAGCCCCAACCTGAGCCGTCTGGCGCTTCTGTACCCGACGCTCAATCCAGAACGAGAGGATGGCCGGACACAGCAAAATGATACTCACCACCGCACCCATCTGAAAATTTTGTTGCCCGACTACCTGCTTGTAGATATCCGTAGCCAGCACGTTGTACTGGCCACCGATCACCTTGGCCACGCCAAAGTCGGTGATCGCCAGGGTAAAACAGACAAAGATGGTATTCACCAAACCATAGCGAACCCCCGGCAGGGTAATGGTGAAAAACACTCGCCATGCCGGCGTTTTTAACGCCTTGGCAGCTTCATACAAGCGCGCATCGCTATTGGCTAAGGCCGTCGTAAGAATCATCAGGGCATGGGGGAAAATCCAGAACGATAAACCGATGATAATGCCTACCGGTCCATAGATAGAATCCACGGGCAGCCAGTCTTTGAGAACACCCTGATTACCAAACAGATAGATCATGCTCAATGCCGGCAACAGTGAGGGGGCAAACAGGGGCAGACTACTGATAATACGGAAGCCTTTCTTGGCCACCATGCCGCTGCGGGTTAAAGCATAAGCGCTAATAAATGCACAACTGACAACAATCACCGTAGTCCAGCAGGCGATGATCAATGAATTGATAATGGAACTGAACAGCGCGGGGTTGGTAAAATATTCGACAAAGTTGGCCACACCAACAAACTGGCCCTGCTGATCCTGCAGGCTTTTTAATAACATGGTGGCCAGTGGGGCCAGCAACCCCAACATCAAAAATAAAACACCCAGTACTAAAAGAGTGCGCTGGAGAATACCCTCGAAGTTAAATCGAAATTGGTCAATGCCTCGTGCTATCAATGCTGTCATGCTTGCGCCCCTACCAGCATGCTCCATTGTTCGCCCGGTTGCAGATACTCAGTGGTTGAGGTGTCCTGGTCCCGAATACGCAATGGAACCGCCTGAGCGTCCGTGGCTTTTGGATAGAAGTGCAGATCCTGCTCATCGATAAGCAGGCTGATAATGTCGCCCACTGCGGGTTGTTGTTCGGCGTATTGATGGCCTGGCATATCAACCTCTATATCGACATCTATGGCCAGTCGAACCTCTAGCCGAACCAGGGCTCCCATAAAGACAATTTTTTGTACCGCCCCTCGTAAACCAAGGTTTTTGGGCGGAAGGCCAAGCTCCGCAGGCACCACTCTGACCCTCTCTGGACGAAAACCCAACTTACCTTCACTGACCTCCTGATCAAGACACAGGGGATAACTCAACTCCGTGCCTTCGATAACCAGTTTCTGATTATTTTCGAACCGACTGGGAAGTAAATTCATGCTACCGATAAAACGCGCCACAAATTCGGTCGCGGGATGATGATAGATCTCTTGCGGTGTTCCTGTCTGGGCAATGGTGCCATGGTCCATCACCACAATACGATCCGCCATGGTCAGCGCTTCATCCTGATCGTGAGTCACCATCACCGTGGTTATGCCGAGCGATCTTTGTAACTCGCAAATCTCCTTGCGCAGATGAAGGCGTACCCGTGCATCCAGTGCCGACAGCGGCTCATCCAACAGTAATAGTCCCGGTTGAATTGCCAGGGCCCTCGCCAGGGCGACTCGCTGCTGCTGGCCACCGGACAATTGACCGGGAAATTTCTCCTCGATGCCCGGCAAATCAATCTGTGCCAGCAGCTCGGCAACTCGAATGGCGCGCTCCTGCCGGGACAGCCTGTTGTTCACCAGACCGTAGGCAATATTGTCTGCCACCGTCAGATTTGGAAACAGGGCGTAAGACTGAAACACAATGCCAAAGTCCCGGTGTTGGGTTGGCAGATGTGTTATATCTTTCCCCCCCTGAATAATACGCCCTTGCTGCGCCTGTTCGAGGCCGGCAATGGTCCGCAGAAGGGTGGTTTTCCCGCAGCCGGAAGGCCCTAAAAAACAGACAAACTCCCCCTCATTGATTTGTAAGGAAATATCGTTGAGCGCGACAAAATCGTCAAAACGTTTTTCCAGTTCGGTAATTTCTAGATAAGGAGCTTGCAACATGATTCTATTCCCGGAGCACTGCATTATTTCAATCAGAGATCCAACACGGCTCCGATCCAATTCAAACAATCAGTTATGAAATTCTTTAACAATTAGGCGACCCGATCACTCAGGCCGCCATAAGCCGTAACAACAATTATTTTTTGGGTTCACTCTTGCTGTCGTAACGCTGCTGCCACTCCTTGAGAATGCGTGAACGATTAACAGCCGACCATTCAAAGTCGTTATCGATCATGCGATCGGCGATGTCCTCAGGGTAGTTCTTGATCGGCTTGGCAACGCCTGGCATAGCCACCACCGCATAGCTGTTGCTGTACAGTTCGTTGGCTTTGCGAGATACCGCCCAATCCATCAGGGTCTGGGCCGCTTTCAGCTTATCGGTGCCCTTAACGATGGCCGCCGCTTCCATATCCCAACCCAGGCCTTCAACGGGGAAAATCACTTCGATCGGCGCGCCCTTGTTGACCAGCTTGGCGCCGCGGTAAGCAAATGAAACGCCAATGGCGGTTTCACCAGCGGCAGCCAATTTGCAGGGTTTGGAACCCGAATGGGTGTAACGATCAATATTGCCATGCAACTTGTCCATGTATGCCCAGCCCTGGCCTTCACCAAAGCTTTGCAACCAACTGGACACATCCAGAAAACCGGTGCCGGAAGAGTTCGGATTAGGCATGATCACATGCCCCTTGTATTCCGGACGGGTTAGATCCTTCCAGCTGGTTGGCTTGGGCAGGTTCAGCTTCTTGGCTTCGATCGTGTTGTAGCAGATAGATGCCACCCAGGCATCCATACCCACCCAGGTAGGTTGCTCTCCCTTATCGACAAATTTCTTGCTCAGCTTTTCGACACCGGCAGGCTTGTACCCTTGCAGCATGCCCTGGTCTTTCAATACCAGCAGACTGGTCGCGGCCAGGCCCAACACCACATCGGCTTGAGGATTTTCTTTCTCGGCCAACAGGCGCGCCGTGACAATACCCGTAGAGTCACGCACCCAACGAATCCGGATGTCAGAATGTTCTTTCTGAAAAGCATTGGCGTAGGCCTTTAGCTGATCCGCTTCCAACGCGGTATACACCGTCAATTCCGTTTGTGCCTGTGCCTGCAATACAGTACCGACACTCAGCACAGCCGCCAGCATGCGGGCTTTAGCAATCAGTTTCATCTTAATCTCCAGCATAAATAGTAAAAAACAGAGGGGGATGACAATCCCGACAGACTCAAAGAGCCACCAGAACCTGGTATAGACCAAGAAAATTATGCCGAGACAAGATGACAACGCGATGACAGTTTTAAATACATTTTATGACCATATTTCACCGCCATCACAACGCCTCTTCTCAGAGACAAAGCAAAAAATAATTTATCACTGCTTCGATTTTCGATGACGGGTCGGGGTCGCTACATGGAAACTCGGGTGGTCAAATTCACGATGTTTCATGCCGTAATACTCATCATAAAAATCACCATAACCCTGTGCATTAAACGTATAAAACATGGCTCTTCTGGAATGATCGGAGTTGTTTTTTTCCGAATAGTGGGGCACATAGGAATCAAAAATGACTACATCCCCGGGTTGCGCAAGAACCGCCTGCCATTCTATTTGATTAACCACCTCTTGCTGTATGACCCCATGACGATCGCCACCTTCATAGCTGGGTAGAATCGGAAGCGCTCCACCGCTGGTGTTTTGCACTGGAAAGTGATGGTCTGAAAGATCATCACGATAATTCTTGGGAAAATAGAGACAACCATTTTCGACCGTCGATTCATCAAGAAAAATCGCCACGGTAATATGGTAATTGGGTTTAAGGTGATTGTAAGCAATCACATCCTGATGCGGTTTAAAGGCACCACCACCCGGGTTTTTGGCGTTGCATTTATCTTTAAAAAGAACGAATTCATCGCCGGTCAATTGCTTAATGTACTGTTGCAGTTTGGGGACAATCTGTTCTCGTACGCTGCGGTTATAGCCCTTGATATATTCAAAACGACAGACCTTGAGCGCATTATCAATTTCAGGAACAACGATCAACTCTTCCGGATGATCACGATAAAATTCGGTCGCACTCTCCTCACTACTGTGCATTCTCTGCAACAATCGCTCGGCGTGCTCGGTCAGATTCGCACTCACCTTTTCCAGCAGCATCATTTCCAGGGATGACAACCCCTGCTCTAGCACAACGTAGCCCCGATCCATAAACTCATCTTGGGTAGATAACATCACAACCTCTTAGTTCGCTGTTTGAATGGCCGCTTCCAGATAGACGCGGTACTGAGCAAAAGGCTGCAGGCTCATCTCTTCGATTTTTCCTTCGTCATCCCAACGACGCAGCTGGATGGCCTCTTCCGCATATTCCTGCTGCATAAACGCCCTTTGCTCCTCCTCAGTCATTAACCCTCCCTGATGATGAAACGAATCCAGGGATGCCGTCGACAAATCAGCCAGATACCCCTCTTCGACCGAACACAGATACCGCTTCGCCTGGGCATGCAGACGGATGGGTTCGGTCACCGCCGGAGGAAAATACGCTGAAAGATAATCGGCACCCACTCGATCGTGCTGATAGTTACCAAAGGCAACATCGGTCGCCGCAAGCAGATGACCGATATCATGCAGCAGCGCGGCGGCAATCAGTTCATTGCCAGCCCCGGAGCGTGCAGCCAACTCAGCGCACTGCACCGCATGCTCGGTTTGGGTAATATTTTCGCCGTAGGTTTGGTTGCCTTCGACAGAAAACAGATCGACGATTTTATCTATGGTGCTATTCATGATGTAACTCAACGGTTCCTGATGTTCGTTTGATTTTTTGGTGTTTTGTTTGCAGACCAAGGGGCTAACCCAGCGCCTGATCCTTCCAATGCAGTTGCGGCCAGTTTCGTGCCTCAGCAATCAGCGCTAACTGCGCACAGGGGTTGGTGGCTACCGGCTGGTCAACGCATTCCAGCAAAGGCAGATCATTCATGGAGTCACTGTAGAAAGCCGCATCATGGAGCGATTCCTTTTCCTGCTCCAGCCAGACACGAAGCCTGCTAACCTTGCCCTCTCGATAGGTCGGTGTTCCTTGAATGACTCCGGTATACCGGCCGTTCTTATTCAACACCAAATCGATTGCCAACACGTCGGCAATACCTAACCGACGAGCCACTTCCCGGACAATAAAGCTGACCGTGGCCGACACAACGACGAGCCGATGCCCGGCAGCGCCCAGCTCCGCTAATATCTGGCGTGCCTGGGGATAAATTCTTGATTCCACCCGATCGGTGACAAAACGTTGCGTAAGCTGTTCAACTTCATCAGCTGACAGCCCCAGCAGCGGTTGCATCTGATGCGAGACATAGTCGTCTATGCTCATTTTTTGTTGCGCATAAAGCGCCATCAAACGCTGCTCTTCACGGTAAAAGGCCGGGTCTGTGGCCACCCCGGTTTCCACCAGGTATTGGCAAAACAAGGATGAGGTATCGCAGCTAGTCAGGGTCTCATCGAGGTCGAAAATACGTAGGGCCATTCAGGTCAATTCCACAGTGTTGGTGACAACAGGCTATCGCTTTATCTGGTATAGACCAGATAATAGTGAATAAAAATGACAACTTGATGACAGGGTCAACCCGTGGAGATCAAAATATTCGATTGAAGCTAGTGCGGAGAATCCGCACTATAGGGAGAGTTGCAATTGTTACCATCGCTTGGCCGTATACAGTCGCTTGTTATGCTTTATATTTTGCACTGCGCTGCTTACCTAAACGCAAGATTAATATCGAAACTACAATGCCAACCCAAGCTGTATGGTTGCCATAAAATATGGCCACTATAGAGCCTAAACCAACGCAACCCCCAACAAGGTTCAATGTAAAAGTGGACATTGCGCCTTTGCCCTTAGAGGCTTTACCAAAAACGAGCGAAATAAAAACTAAAGCTAGTGGAAAACCAGCTATCCAGGCCCAAACCGTATAAACACCACCATTCAAGTAAGCGAGTAGAATCAAGACAGCAATAACAATTGAAAGCACAACTATTAGAGTGCGCTTTGAATGGTTGCTAATCGGTTTTATCATATCGTCGAATAACATGAATCACCTGGAAAAAATAACACCTCAATAATGGACCGGAACGCAGCGGCGAAGCCGTGGAGTGGAGGTGCAGACCCTCAAGGGTGTCATTGATTGACTTGTATGGTTTACTCATTACGGTAGACCAAGAAGTAGTACGGCGCAGTTGCGCCAAACGCAATAAAGATAACTGCAACGAACCACAACCACTTGCCGTTTGTGAGCATATGCCACCACATGGACAGAGTGTTTATTGCCACGGGGACAACCATAAACAAGATTAAAGCACCAAAAAGGAATTTCCCCAATGTACTTTCGAAGTCTTTGTGGGTGTATGAAACACCTTCACCAACACCAAAAATGCTCAATGCGGTGAAAATAACAAATATTGCAACTGTGTGATACGCGGAATACTTTTGAATCATGGTGACTATTTAACGCTTACCATAAGAGTCTCGCGGCTTTTTGCGCGTCCAGACCACGTATTTTTGTGTGCAATTCTTAATGGTTTTTTATGCAATCCTCTCATTTTTTGAATAATTTCCCAAAGAAAGAGGGCTTCTTTTCCTTAGGAATAGTTAGGTTTGCATATTCTGGCACTAGCGCCTTTGAACCATGTTTCTCAAAATTGATTCGAATCGTATTCTCACCAGATTTGATGAATTCAAAAATAGCTTCAACCTCACCTAGACCAAACAGAGGATGCTCTACTTTCATTCCAGGTGTTACTTCACCAATACCATTTACGGTTAGTGATTCGAGCTCCTTATCATCTAGCTTACTAGGCATAGAAATCCTTTAGAGTGCATAACGCAAAAATAACTGGCGAAAACGAACGCCAGTGAGTTTGAGTCCAGCGCGTGCCGCAAAGCGGTGGGTACGCGCGAAGTTCATTGGCTTGTTATGCATTTAGCACTCCAATTGCTGTAGAGGCAAGCGCAACCATGCTACTAAAGAACAGGCACCAACTAATAAAAATTGACTTATCAATTGCGTTACCTCGATATTCTGCACCCTCGCTGAAATCACCAATTGGGTAATTTATTAATAGAATTGCTTGTGCAACTAGAGATGAAAGCAAAGACAGAATAAAACCTGCTATCGCGACAGAGATGCCAGTCTCTTGGCTAGGGAATTTATAGGCCAGAGTAACTAAGACCACAATTGCTGCCGAGCTCAAGGTTGCGAGCATCTTTAAATGATCGTGAATAAAACCGAGCCTATCTTTTTCCGTTGGCATAAATTCTCCTTGATGCATAACGCCCGCATTTGCGGCTGGTTTGCAGCGCAGCGGAAAACCAGTGATCTTCCCCCGATAAAACGGACACATGATTTTTCATGCTGCTAATTGCTCGTATTCCATCGGTGAACAGTAATCAATTCCTGAATGCAGCCGC
>NZ_JAKSDZ010000036.1 GCF_023509475.1 Aestuariirhabdus haliotis
GCTTTTTTGTGTCTGAACGATAACTACCGGTCGGTGGTTCGGCTCATTCTAATTTGGGCCTCCGGGCACCACATACAATCCTTAACCGAAGGGATAAACGAAAAGCCTGCTAGCGATAGCGGGCTTTTTTGTGCCTGAACGATAACTACCGGTCGGTGGTTCGGCTCATTCTAATTTGGGCCTCCGGGCACCACATACAATCCTAAACCGAAGGGATTAACGAAAAGCCTGCTAGCGATAGCGGGCTTTTTTGTGTCTGAACAATAACTACCGGTCGGTGGTTCGGCTTTTCTTCGTTGCTCTCTTATCTGCCGCCGATCAAGATTCCACAAAGCCCTGTAGCCAGGCGATGGCATCTTCGCGGTTATCGAAACACTTATTGGTTAACCCACCTTCGGTGTAAACCCGGGAAAAGGCCTCACCCGTGAGCAATGACGACGTACATTGTTGAAGATTCAACGCAATCGCCTTGGCATTGCCCTGTTTTACAAATTCCAGGTGGTAATCCAACACATCGGGAGAGGCCAGCGATACGCCGACAAAATCGATCAATATGGCGTAATTGTCTATATCCAGTTCGCTTTCAATCAGCGCACGCAACCGCTTCTGCATGCTCTGGAAAAACTCAAGATTCCAGGGGCCGGCAGCATAGATACTGACAATATTGCCGCTAATGGAAAAACGACAATTACCGTGAGCTGTAAAACGTGATGCCAAAGTAGCCTCTGCTGTAGATGAATATATGGTTAACCGTGCCGCACACCGAGTAGAAAATCCAGCTCTCCGCTTATACCCAGTACGTCTTAGCGGTATAGGTAATTAACAGCTTTTAATCTTAACGCCGCCGACAAGCGTTGATCCACATCTATATACCCCGTTTGGCTGCGGAGTAGGCTTGCGTCCTTCCTTTTCCTTTAGCCTTCGCATTTTTAGGGAATCAGTCAATCACCTCTCATGACCGCTTTTCGTTATATCGCCATCGCCCTGGTGGGCCTTTGCCAATGGGCATCCGCCGCCAGCTCTGACGTTGAATTGATCTTTGCTTACGGAGCCTTCGACGGCCCTCCCCACGCCCTGCTCAACCCCAAACCACCTCGACAGCTCACCGGCGGCGTTATGTATGACCTGGGTTTGGAAATCGGCAAGCGACTGAATACCCGGGTCCGGTTTATCAAGGCTCCCCGTGCCCGCCTGGTCGATTGGTTGATCAAAGGCAAGGTACACGCCCAGTGTGAATTAAATCCCGCCTGGATTCAGGATGATGACGAGCTTTTCTGGTCATCTAACCTGTTCGATTCCGTTGACCGTTTTTACAGCACTCCCGAGACAGCTAAGCGCATTAAGGAGCACAGCGACTTGAAAGGTTTGCGTGTGGGCGGGCTGAAAGATTATTCCTACTCACCCCGCTTGACCCACCTTGTGATGACCGGGGAGGTGATGCGAGTGGATGCGGCTTCGGCCCAGCAACTGTTCCAGATGCTGGAACGCAAGCGAATCGAAGTCGTCATCGTCGATGAAATCGTGGGCAACTATTTATCTTCCCTGTTTCCGGGCCGTTTCGTCCAGACTCAACTGGAGGATGCTCATGAAGGCCGTTATTGCGCCTTCTCCAAAAACGCCCCTGTACTCTTCGAGCAATTTAACGCCGCCGTCCAGTCCCTAATCGATGACGGTACAATCCGCGACATTCTGCGAAAGTATCTATAATCTTACCGGGCATCATGTATTGCCCAGGCCAACCAACGGCTTAGCATTTTAAATGCCGCGGGATACCTTTCAGCAAGCCTATCCAGCCTTTTAGAACAGGGTTCTTGAGGTTTCTATGTATAGGTGAACATCGGGCGACCACGACGATGGAACGACGTGTTTTTGGGTTCTTTTTCCTGATCTTGCTGATCTTCAGCCTGGTTTCTTATCTGGTCATGCAAAGCACTCTGGACAAGCTAAGCATCGAGCGGCAAAACCAGCAACTAGAGCAATATCGAGTCATTCGTCATCACTTACAAACCTCTTACCGCCTGCTCGATGAACTGCTGAGAAACCGGTCTGTAACCTACAAAGCCTTGCATCAAGACGCCACCCGATGGCTGGCCCGCCGCACCTCCGGGACCAGTCTATCTGAACTACAGCAACAGTTAATATCTGAAGCAGGGTTTCCCGTCGATATCTTTGTTATCTCTGATGACCTGATCATCACGGAATCAACGTTTCCTCCAGATCAGGGGCTCGACTTCAGGCTACCGGCCTTCATCCATGTACAGAACTATTTACGTGCAGCTCTGGAGCGCCAAGAGACTCTGGTCAGCATACCGACTCTGGAACTAACCTCAGGCCAATACAAACTCTACACCTACTCGCCACTTCCTTCTGGCGGTTACCTGGAGCTAGGGTTTGTCGACCCCGAGGTCAATGCGTATTTTCAATCCTACATCGAGCAGAGCCGATCCCATCAGGGGGTTGATATAAAACTGTTTATCGACATCTGGGATTCCACGCTGATGCAACTGGGCTTGCCACCACAACCGGATGGGGTTGATAAAACAGAACTGATTCAGCAGCAAGAGCAAGTCATGCGTGCTGAGCGAAGACACTTCCAGAACATGGTTCCCGGGCAAGTGACAACGGCCCATAATTCTGAGGGCTACCGGGCACAGGTGTACGATGTCTTATTGTCGCTAGAGCCATTCCCCGATGTCACCATGCGCATATTGAGTAAGGTCACTTTTACTGATAGTGAGTTTGTTCAACTGCAACAGCGCGTGCGTAACTTCTCACTCATAATGCTGGGATTAGCGGTACTGGTACTATTCGGCCTGATGTTTCTGGTACGGTTTCATCTGGTACGTCCCATCACCAGCCTCGTCAATGCCATACGCAACGCTCAGGAGATCGACATTGCTCACAGCAGTTCAATCCCCGAACTAAAATTTCTAGCCTCAAACTACAATCAAATGCTGGAAAAAAATCGGGCTCAGCTCATCAAGCTGGAAAGCCTTAGTCTTCGCGACCCTTTGACGGATCTCTATAATCGCCGGCATTTGGAATCTGTCATGCATTCCGAATTAGCGAGAGCGAAGCGCCATAACACGGTGGTCGCCTTCGCCATGCTCGATGTCGATTGCTTCAAATCTTACAATGATATTTACGGCCATCAGGATGGTGACCTTGTTCTCAGGCGGCTCGCCAAATTGATGCAAAATTATTTCCGACGCGCCGGAGATTTCGTCTTTCGATACGGCGGCGAAGAGTTTGCGTTACTGGTAACCGATACCCCGGACCCGCAAATGATTGCGCGCTTTGAAGAGCTACGCGTATTGATTGACCAGGCACAATTGCCTCACGAAGGTAGCAATGTAGTAGATCACATCACTGTTTCGATCGGCATTTGCCTGACCGATGATCCCTCTCTTTACAATCCCGACCAATTGATTTTTCGGGCCGACCAGGCACTCTACGAAGCCAAAAGAGCGGGGCGTAATCGGGTCATGTTTTCGGCCCTCGACAAGCCATAACGCAGCCCGCCGCCCACACCCGATCAACCAGCCTGAGCCACGCTCATATTGAGGGCGGCCCAATGGCATCGTGCCAACTTATTTAAACAGACCTTTTAATTGATCCAGCTGACCTTTCTGCTTTTCGTTCAAGTTCTCATCCAGCTTCTCCTCCAGCGCTTTCGTCGCCTTCTCTTTAGCCAGGCCTTCAAGATGCTTAACCACATTGTCAGTGGCCTGGGCCAGGATCGGATCCAACAATGCCTGGGTCAATTGCTCTGGCGTCAAACCGGTCTTGCGATCGCCAATATTGTTCAGTTTGATGTCAGCCATAGAGAGAGAATGCTCACCCAATTGTTCGGTCATCAGCGTGATACCGCTGTTGGTGAAACTGAACTTCTCAATCATCAAACGAACCTCTTTTTCGGCACCAGAGGATTCAGTTTCGGATGATGATGAGGCAGAATCCTGTGCCGATTTTTTACCACCGCCAGCTTTTTTGACGTGGTTCAGAATGTCCTGAATATTGTTGTGGGTGAGGTCTTTCTGCTCGGCAATTAACTTCGCACCATCAACCAATACCTCATTAATCACGATGACATCACCAGCTAAGGAGGCAGGTTCTACCTGTAACGCCACCTGCCCCATGGAAAAGGCGTAATCACTCTGGTAACCCGCCGGATTATCAATCTGCAGACCAAACAGGTCGCCACGGCCTTCGGTCAAGGATAACTCGACCTTGTTAAGCACTACGGGCGTTCCGGTGACTTTGGGCCCAGCCGTTTCCACGGCCACCTTGATGATCTCATTAATATTTTGTAGCCCCAGAAAAGCCACCAATGCAATAACGGCGATCATCGCTACCACAACACCCAGCGCAATTTTGACCAGTTTCATAAGTTCCTCGTTTAAGCAAAGCTATCCATAAATAGAAAATCATGGCCGCTGAACGACTCGTTCATAGCGATCATTCAGTGCGTGCCAACCAGAGCTTTTATATCAGATGGCGCACAACGCATGCTGTGAACCAGTCACCCGGATTCTCTCGATATCGCAGGCGACTGATTACAGTCACGGCTACGCAGCCGGAGATCTCACCTTATACAACGTAGAATAGAATACAGGCACCATCACCATGGTCAGAATCGTGCCGAACAACAGACCAAACATGATGGTTAATGCCATCGAGATCCAGAAGGCATCCTGAATCAAAGGTATTACTCCCAGAATGGTGGTTGCCGCCCCCAGAATCACGGGTCGCAAACGGGATATACCCGCGCTCAGGATACTGTCGTAACGGGACAAGCCCGTTGCCATGTTGACATCAATCTCATCGAGCAGAACGATCGAATTTTTGATCATCAAGCCGACCAGACTCATGGCACCCAGCATGGCCATAAAGCCGAAAGGTATCTGTGTCGGTCCTAGAATCGCGGTGATCCCTATAAGCGCAAAGGGCACGGTTAATAGCATCACTAACAGGGGGCGTACGGCATTGAACAGCGCCACGATGATCAGCACCATAATCACCGATCCGGGCACCATGCCGGGCAGGAGTGACAGCTGAGCCCGCAGAGTACTGTCGTATTCACCATCCCAGAAAAGGTCAAACCCGGGAGGCAGCTCCATCGCTTCGAACTCTTCGATCACACTGCTGCGCAAGGTTGGTAAGGTGACATCGACGGGTGACGCCTGAACCGCAACCTGACGGCGCCGATTAAAGCGCGTGATGATCGGATCTTCCCACTCCATGCGAATGTCATCGGCCAATTGACCTAATGGTGTCGTTCTCACATTCAGCGGCGCCTGAACCTGCACGGACTCAAGATTACCCGCCACCGTTTGGCGAGATTCCTCTTCGTTTCTGGTCATAATCGGGATCAAGGTATCACCATCCCGGAAAATGCCGACCGGAGCGCCGTCATAGGCACGACTGGTTGCTCGAGCCACATCACCACGAGTAGTGGTCGACCATCGTCCCCGGGTCTGGCTGTAGTCGACCACCACTTTCTGTACCCGCTGTCGCATATCGATGCGCACATTTTTTGCCAGCGGACTCTCATGCAAGATCGACATCCCCTCTTCACCCAACCGCCTCAATTCTCCCAGGTCGGCTTCGGCAGGCCCTGCAATACGCAGCTCAAACGGCCAGGTATCTCCCGGCCCTACCGTGTATTTTCGAACACGAATCATAGCCTGGGGATACTCTGCCTGAAGCGTAGCCCGTAACTCATCCACCAAAGGATCAACTTCGGCAAAGGAAGGGGTATTAACAATCAACTGACCAAACTCCGGGTAGGGGAACTCGGGGTCAACAGGCAAATAAAACCTGGGGCCCCCGGCGCCGACAAAGGTGCCCACACTTTTCACCCGGGGATCTTCAATAAGACGCGTCTCTATGGCCCGCAAATCTTCCGACACCGCCTCAATCGGCGTTCCCATAGGCGCCCAGTAGTCGACCATAAACTGGGCTCGCGTCGAGTCCGGGAAAAATTGCTGCGGAACATAGCGTACGAAGCCATAACCGGCGGCAATCAACAAAACGGTCATCAGGCCGATGGTGCGATAACGGTGCCGTATTGCACTTTCCAAAATCGCCTTATAACGATGGAAAAAGCCCGTATCGTAAGGATCTGAGGTTTGCTCAGTATCTGATGGTGGCTTTAATAACGCCATGCAATTCAATGGTGTCACCGTCATAGAGATCAGCCAGCTCCAGAGCAGGGAAATACCCACCACAATAAACAACGTTTGTCCGTATTCCCCGGCATCCGCCTGAGCCGAGTAGACCGGATAGAACGCCATAATGGCGACGATGGTGGCCCCCAGTAACGCGATACTGGGGCCCTTCGCGCTGTCAATTGCAGCATCCACCGGCTTCATTCCTTTCGCCAGCCGCACCGAATAGTTATCGGCCACCACGATCGCGTTATCAACCATCATGCCCAGTGCGACCACCAGTGCACCCAGTGACACCCGTTGCAGATCGATGCCCAACAACTTCATCACGATAAAGGTGCCCAGAATCGTCACAATCAGAGCCCAACCAATCACCAGCCCCATGCGCCAACCCATCGCCAGGGTTAACACCACCAGCACGATCAATACGGCTTCAGCCAGGTTGATGACAAAGCCGTCGATCGATTCCTTGACCAGGTCCGACTGCCAGACAAACTTCTCGACGTTGATGCCGGCGGGCAGGTTCTCCAGCACCTCTTCCAGGCGCTTGTCCAATGCGGCACCGGTATCGAGCAAATTACCGCCGGTGACATTGGCCAACTGAACCGCCAATGCCGGTTCACCCTGAAATCGCATCTGCATGATGGGTGGATCCAGATAATCCAGACGCACGGTCGCCACATCCCGTATACGGATCAACTCATTGCTTCGATTGGATGCACTGCCCGATTGCAGGGTTCCCAGAGCGCCGGTGTCAGCCCGGGTCTTGCCGCCTCTTTCCAATTCATTGGCCACACTATCAACGATGTCACCGAAGCTGCGCCGAATCACCAGATTGCCAATATCTTCCGGGGTTGAAAACTCTCCCGTGGTTTCGATCCGCAAGCGCTTGCCCGGCACCTCAACATGGCCGCTGTTCACCACCATATTCTGCAAAGTGAGTGTCGCCAACACATCCTCTTTGGTAATCCTGAGTGCCGCCAGCTGGGTATCGGAGATATCAAGATACACCACCTTGGGTTGCACTCCCCACAGGTCCACCCGCGAGACCCCAGGCACCAGACTCATCTCTTTTTTGATGGTTTTAACGTACTCTTCCAGCTCACCGTAACTGTAACCGTCGCCGGTAACCGCCAGTACAAAGCCGAACACAAAACTGAAATCATCCACAATCTCCGGGTGGCTGACGCCTGGCGGCATATGGGGCATGACATCGCGAATTTTCTTGCGCATCTCGTCCCAGACCTGGGGCAAGGTGTCGGCCCAGTATTTCTGTTTCATATCGACTTTAATGATCGATAGCCCCGCACGGGAGATGGAATAGGTGGTATCCAGCTGCGGCATCTCCTGCAAGGCCGCCTCGATACGATCGGTCACTTCAAGCTCGACTTCCTCGGCCGAAGCCCCGGGATACTGGGTAATGATGACCCCGATTTTCACCGTAAAGTCCGGGTCCTCCAAACGGCCCAACCCCATAAAACTGAAGATGCCGCCAACCACCAGCAAAAACACCACAAACTGGGTAAAGACCTTTTTCTCCAGCGCCAGTTGGGTCAAATTCATGAGGAGGGCCCTTTACCGGAAAAATCAGAAATCCGCACCTGCTGGCCTTCACGCACCGAGTGAACACCCCGCACCACAACCCATTCACCCGCCGTGATACCGGATTTGACCAACACGCCCTTGGCACTCAAACGGCCCAAAGTCACTTCCCGACGGCTCAGTTTTTTGGTGCTCTCATCGATCACCCAGACATAGGACTTCGGCGTATTATCGGTTGAAAAAACGGCGGTGGCCGGCACTTCCAGACCAATTTGCTGCGAGCTTTCGGGCAAGCGCGCGGCAACCACGGCAGAGCCCGCCATACCGGGTAATATTTCAACGCCCTCCGGTTGTGCCATAACCAACGTCACCGGGTAAGTACGAGTCGCCGCCGAAGCTTCCCTGCCGACTTCTTTGATGGTGGCCGGGACTTCAACCCCGGACAGGGCGTCAAAGCTGACCATGATGCTTTCAACATAGGGCACATAACCGATCAGGGTTTCCGGGACAAAAATAACAAATTCGATGCTGGACGGATCCAGCACTCGCAGAATGGGTTGCTTGGCAATAACGGTTTCAAAATTCTCCACGTAGGTCGCAACCACTTCTCCGGAAAACGGCGCCTGCAAGGAGGTATAGTTGAGACGATCCTCGGCCGTGCGCAGGGCACTGGTCAATGAATTGACCGTCGCTCGAGAGGAATCCCGCGCTGCTTTGGCCCGGTCCACAGCGGTTTCACTGGTGGCGCCGGGGTCTTCTTTGTACACATTGAGTATTCTTCGGTAGTCGGCTTCGGCTCGTTCGGCCGCCGCCCTGGCCCGCTCCAACTGTCCGCTTGCGGTGCCCACCGCATTGATATAATCCTGGGGATCAATATTGGCCACAATCTGACCCGCAGTGACCTGATCCCCCACCGCAACCGGTAGATCGATCATCGGTCCTGAGACTCGAAACGACAGATTCACTTCCTGACCGGCTTCCGCCCGGCCGGGAAATGGCGACTGGGCCAACGCCGCCGCGTCTGCCACCTTGATCGCCGGCACCAGACTCAAGGGTTTTTCTTTTGGCGCTTCGCTACAACCGCTGATCGACAATAGCGCAATCAATATGGACAGCTGTCCCAGCACAGGAAGTCGTTCCGTCCATTTCATCATTGCCTTCATGCTTCTTGCCCCTTTGTTTTCATAGTCGATACTCCACACCCTTTACCGGGAAAATTTACCCGCCGCCAATGGATTAAAAATCCGGTGCTCGCCAGGCACCTCGCTTTTCCTCGGCCACGGGTTCTGTGTTTCCGGTTTCCAAGAGCCCACCCCAATTGGTGCGGTCTTTCATCTGGGTTTTGATGGTTTCAGGAATCAGGTCATTCCCCTCACGCATCTGCCAGCCGCCCCCCAGCGCCTTGTAAGTGGCGATCAGGTTGCGCGCCACTTCACCGCGCGAGGCGGTAAATTGATCTTCGTTGAGTAACAAAAACTGCTGGGCATCCAGCACCAGGGTATAGCTGATAATGCCATCACGATACTGCGTTTGTGCCAACTCGACGGCCCGGCGTGAAGCCGCGACGCTATCCGCCAACGTTAGCACCCGCTCTTTAGAGCGCAAAAAGCTGGTTAAGCTGGATTCCACTTCTCGGGCGGCATTGAGCACGGTGTTTTGATAGGCCAATGCCGCCTGTTGATAGCGGGCATCCTCAGCCCTAACCTGGTTACGGATGCGACCGTAATTTAACAACTTCCAACTGAAACCAAAGGCACCCAGGTTGAAATCACTGCCGGAATCAAACAGGTCACCCGAGCTACCGGCGGCATAGCCCACGGTACCGATCAAACGAAAAGATGGGTAAAGCTCAGCTTCCACGGCACCGATGCGCGCACTCTGTGCGGCGGCCAGAGCTTCCGCCCGGCGGATATCGGGTCGACGTCGCAGCAGATCGGCGGGGATACCCACCGCAATCGCTTGCGGGGAATCAGGAATATCACCACGACCGCCAACGATCGATTGCAGGTCGCTGGGTGGCAACCCCAGCAGCAGACTCAGCGCCAGGCGCGTCTGTCGAATGCCGCTTTTTAATGGTGGAATGGTTGATTTGGTATTGCCCAACAGCGCGCGTGCCAGTTGTACATCGAGCTCGGTCACCAGGCCATTACGAAAACGAACATCGGTTATCTCCAGGCTGCGTTGCTGAATCGCAACATTTTTTTCAGCAAAATTCAGCCGCTCTTCGAGGGTCCGTAACAAAATATAGGAGGTGGCCACCTCACCGGTCAGGGTCACCAGGAACTCGTCGTAATCGGCCACGCTGGCGGCCAGGCCGGCATCCGCAGACTCTACGCCGCGCCGGAAACGGCCCCAAAAATCCAATTCCCAGGCCGCATCCAGACTGGTGCCATAGCGCTTGTAGCTGGTGTCGACCAGATCACCTACTCCGGGCGGCAGGCTGGTCACAGGGTCGGCATTTTCGCTGATCTTGATGGTGCTGGCCGAGCCGTTGACACCCTGGCTCTGAGGATAGAGCAACCCGGTAGCGATCCCCAATAAAGCGCGGGCCTCATAAACGCGCAGCCCGGCGACTTGCAAACTCAGGTTCTGTGAATAGGCACGTTGCACCAGATCATCGAGCACCGGGTCGTTGAAGCTTTTCCACCACTGCCGATGTTCTGCCGCGGCGCTATCGACCGAAGCGTCCCTGGCAGCTTGCCACTGGTTAAGCACATCCGCTTCCGGTTTTTTATAGTCCGGTCCCACTGCCGCGCAAGACGCGAGCAATATTGCGCAAACGATTACCGCCATTAACCGTACCGCCATTAACCGTACCGCCATTTCGGTCCTCCCGACCTCGTAGCATTAGAATTATTGCTACAGCTTAGCATTAAACGCTGTCAGCTAAAGCGTTTTCCAATCAGAGAAGGTGACCCGAGCACCACCTCCCACAGCAGCGATTCCACGTCTTTTCTGCTCACTTTAGCGGACAGGTTTGCTCGCTTCAGAATTGACACGAGATTAGCGGTAATCCACACCTGAAAACCCAATGGAGATCATTATCAGATCATAAAACTTATCGTTTATCGATAAATAGTTATTGATTATGGATATTTTAATCCATTAGGATAGGAGCCGAATGGTTCTTTTAGCAGGAATGTAACATGCACCCCGAACAATCCATCTGCGCCCTGGGCTATCGTCTTCGCCTCGGGCTCTGGGCAACCTTGTTGCTCGCTATCATCTGTCTGTTTGGGCTTCCCACCCTGATCGGGCTCGAACTCGAGATCATCAACAACAATGTCTGGTTGAATGCCTTCTACACCCTGCTCGATCACTTTTCCATGACAGAGGAATTCATCGAAGTCGAATGGGAAGATGACGACATGATAGTGTTGGAACCGAAGCATCTGATTCTGCTCACCGGCATTTTCATCACCTCATCCGCATTCTTACTGGCGATTTTCTGGCAGGTCGATCGTCTCTTTGCCCTGTACCAGCACGGCCAGCTTTTTACCCTGCGCAACGTGCACCATTTCAGAATGATCGGCTACCTGTTGATTGCCCTGTTCTTTTTTGAAGGGCTGGCCGACAACGCCATTAACTATTTCTTGCACCCCGAAGACTGGCTACTGGATCTTCCGGAAGAGGAAATTGAAGAGGCCCGCGACTGGAGCCCCCTGCTGTATATCTCCCTCAACCTGTCTTCGTTACTGTCCGGTCTCTTTATGGTGCTGGTTGCTCGTGTGATGGCCCTGGGGGTAACCCTGAAAGAAGACGTCGACGGCACCATCTGAGGAAACAGAAATGGCGATTGTGGTGAATCTGGATGTGATGCTGGCCAAGCGTAAAATGCGCTTGAATGAACTCTCGGAAGCGGTTGGCATTTCGATACAAAATTTATCGATTTTGAAAAACAGTCGCGCCAAGGCGATTCGTTTTTCAAGCCTGGATGCAATTTGTCGAGTGCTGGATTGCCAGCCCGGCGATTTGCTGGAGTACCAACCCGAACAGGATGCCCCCTGAACGGGTTGGAGTGCATATACGTTGAACCAACATAGATACATTAAGGATACTAACATGAGAAATTCGATTGGCTCAAAGCTTCTCCTGGCCTTGAGCGCAACCCTGCTAATGTTCAGCAGCCTCACCCGGGCTGACTCGCAACACTGTGACAATATCGATCTGATCGAAGAGGTCGAATGGCTAAGCAGCGACCCTTTTATGGAGATCGACTACCCAGGCAGCATCGCCGCGCTACCCGCTCAATACCAGACGGAGGCGAACAAGCTTATGCAAACACTGATCAAGCTTGAAGACTCCCTTGGCGATGAACTCTCCCTGGAAGACGAGGTGCGCCTGGAAGTCCTGGAGCGCCGTCTCGATGAGATGTTTTACAACGCCAAAGTCGACTACGTCGAGATTGATCTGTTAGCTGCATTGTCAGATGCCGATCAACTTAAGGCGTTTAAGCTGTGGCGAGAGATCGGCCGCCTGGAAACGACCGATGAAACATTGCTGGAAAGCAAGTTGACCGAGCTCGACAATCTACTTTACAGGAATCAAGAAGCCTAAAGGGATGCGGAATAATCGGCGCACGAAGCATGCCTGTTATTCCGCAGCTAACCCGCACTCTTTTTTCGCTGATAGAAGCATTTATGAAGTGCCATCAACAACCATCAAGCTTCCAACACCTCACAGACCATAACAATCATAAAATCGTTGTGCACCTGTTGCGCTAAAACGAATCACTCTTGATGTCATATCTCGCTGCGCCCAACCCTTGGCCAACAGATCGTTCAGCACCCATTTGCCCAGGGCTCCCGCCAGATGATGACGTCGCTCGCTCCAGTCAAGGCAAGCTTTACATAATGGGCGTTTCCGCTGTTTTATCTCATCAAAATTTGCTCCAAGCCCCAGAAAAAAGCGATCGCCCTGAGCGGTCATCGCTGGAAACTCTTTGTCACCATCCAGATAAGCCTGCTCAATCAGCGAATCATAGAGTTTGACTGCTAATTCACCTGCCAGGTGATCATAACAAATTCGAGCCTTTCTCATTTCAGGGTCTTTCGGACCCGTCGCCACCGACAAGGGCTGGCGCTGCGAAGAGATATTCAGCAGACCCTCCAGTATGCCGGCCACTTCGGCACCATGGAGCTGAAAATATTTATGGCGGCCCTGCTTTCTTACCACCAGCAGTTGCTTGTCCACCAGCTTGGCCAAATGCACCGTTGCCGTTTGCGGCATGATCTCTGCCACCACAGCCAACTCGGTTGCTGTCAGCGCCTTACCCGCCATCAAAGCCATCAGCATTCGTGAGCGGGCGGGGTCACCCATCAAGGCGGCGATCTGGGAAATATCAGGCTCCATGGTGCTCAAATCCTTCTGCGTTATTAATAGTTCGTTCGACAGCGAAGCATGGGGGCAACCAATCAACCACAATCGCCACCCTAGACCCCTTATTAAAAACAAGATGGAGGCAACATACCATGTCCGTAACCTGCTTTATTCAGTACAAAATCGACCCATTCAAGCGCGACGAGTTTGAACGCTATGCAGAACACTGGGGATCGATTATTCCGGCCTGCGGCGGTCAGTTACTGGGTTATTTTATGCCCCACGAAGGCACCAACAACGTGGCCTATGGACTGATCAGTTTCGATGATCTGGCGGCTTACGAGCGTTACAGGAAGCGACTCAAGGAGGATCCTGCCGGCAATGACAATTTTCGCTTTGCCCAGCAGGAACAATTTATTCTGGAAGAAACCCGCACCTTTCTGCGTGCCGTTCCTGCAACATTCCTCCAACGCCCAATCTCACCCAGGGACTGAACCATGATCGCCGTGATCTTCGAACTGGAACCCAAAGCACAACATACCGACCAGTACTTTGAACTGGCCGGTGATTTAAAGCCTCTGCTGGAACAGATTGACGGCTTTATCTCTATTGAGCGCTTTCAAAGTCTAAACCATTCGGGACGTTACCTGTCGCTCTCCTTTTGGGAAAATGAAGAAGCCGTTAGCCAATGGCGCAATCAACTAACACACCGGCAGGCGCAACAGGCCGGCCGAGATTACATTTTCAAGGATTACCGCTTACGTGTGGCCGAGGTCCTTCGGGATTATGGTCTGCACCAACGCGACCAGACGCCAGACGACAGCCGCCTGCTGCACGGTTAATCTGACGGGCATTGGCACAACCCCTGTGCAGGCTGCGGCCCACGGCATCGCTTAGCCGCCAGCCAGAGCCTGCTCAAGATCCCGATAGATATCCTCGGCCGCCTCCAGCCCCACAGAAAGACGAATCAAACCTTCCGAGATGCCATGTTGAGCCCGCTCCTCGGGTGTATAGGTGGAGTGGGTCATGCTTGCCGGATGCTGACACAGGGTTTCTGCATCACCCAGACTGACCGCACGCTTGATCATTTTCAGCCGGTTCATAAAGACTCCGCCCGCTGCCAGCCCGCCCTTGAGCTCAAAGGCGATCATGCCACCGGGCAAACGCATCTGTTGCTGCGCCAGCGCGAAGAACGGGCTGCTGGGCAGACCAGGATAGTAAACACGCTCTATCTGTTGATGCTCGCTCAGCTGTTCGGCGAGCTGCATCGCACTGGCACTGTGCCGTTCCATACGCAGCTCCAGGGTTTTTAAGCCGCGCAGCACCAAGAAAGCGGTTAACGGGGCAATCACCGCTCCGGTCATATCCTTTAACCCAAACAGACGAATCTGCTGCAGGGTTTCTTCGTCCCCCACCACGGCCCCGGCAATCAGGTCGCCATGACCGCCCAGGTATTTGGTCGCCGAATGCACCACCAGATCGGCGCCCAACGTTAAGGGCTGCTGCAACACCGGAGTGCAATAGGTGTTATCAACCACCACTTTAATCGCGGGGTTGTAGTCGTGCACCCGCCGGCTCAGCGCGCTGATATCCATCAAACGCATCGTGGGGTTAACCGGAGTCTCAAAGTACACCACACGGGTTTTTGCACTCAGCGCACGTTCCAGCGCCTCCAGATCGGTGCAGTCAACAAAATCGACCTCCACACCAAACTTTCGCAAGCCATGCTGGATATAACCGAAGCTGCACCCATACAGGGTTTTGTCGGCAATAATCTGGTCGCCCGGAGCCAGCAGACTCCACAATGTCGAAGTGATCGCCCCCATGCCTGATGCCGTGGCTAAAGCGGCCTGCCCCTCTTCCAGAGCCGCCAGACGGGCTTCCAGCAGTTCCTGGGTCGGGTTCGAGATACGGCTGTAAAAATGCCCCTCCTGCTCACCGGCAAAACGCGCAGCTCCCTGCTCCACGCTGTCAAAGGCAAAGGTCGAGGTCATATAAACCGGTGGGGTTAACGCACCACTACTGTCGAGAGATGAGGCCCCGGCATGAATCGCTCGGGTGGCAAAGGATTGGGTTTTCGCACCTGACACAGGCACCTCCATCAAGGATTTATTGTTGTATGAATCCCTCCTATTCTAAGACGGTCCTGAACGACAATCTCTTCATTTACAGGCACAGAAATCGTAGGATTTAGCACTCAAATCAATAAATATAAGAAAGGGTAGTGAATGATGCCAAACAAGCCATTTGATCGAATCGACCGCCAGATCCTTCATGAGATTCAGAAAAACGGCAACATCAGCAATCTGGAGCTGGCCGAAAGGGTGGGGCTGTCGCCTTCGCCCTGTTCCCGGCGAGTACGCCTACTGCAAGAGGCCGGCATTATCGATCGCCAGGTGACCCTGCTAGATCAGGAAGCGCTGGGCCTATCGCTGACCATCTACATCAACGTCAATCTGGGCAATCAGCTCAGTTCCCGGCTGGATAATTTTGAAGCCCGTATCGCCGAGTACGATGAAGTACTGGAATGCGCACTGGTCACCGGCAGCGATGCCGACTATTTCCTCAAGGTCGTGATGCCGGACATGGCCACCTACGAGCGCTTCCTGTTGAAAGAGCTGAATCAGATCGAGGGGGTTACCAGCATTCGCACCAGCTTCGTATTACGCCAGGTCCTCCAGCGCACCGAACTGCCGTTAAGCCATATTCACTAAATCGACAGGTCAGAATACTGCATGCCCAGAGGGTTCTTGCTCCAACGCTTTTACGTAATAAAACAGATAAATATCAATGATAGCCTTCCAAACCTGTTTATATGTTGCAAAATTACGTATATTTCTTGCATTAGAAAGCTGCTAGCGTTCAATATAATGTTAGCCAATGCTGCACAGAGGTCACCGACAAGGCAATGAACATCACCATAGAGTCCGTCACCCGGCGCATTGTCGAGCGCAGTCGCGCCAGCCGGTCAGCTTACCTGTCCCGTATGGAGCAGGCGCGCTCCGACCAGCCCCATCGAGGCCAACTGTCCTGCGGCAATCTCGCGCACGGCATTGCCGCCTGCGGGCAGCAGGACAAGTCCGAGCTCAAGCTGATGAACCGGGCCAACATCGGTATCGTTTCCGCCTACAACGATATGCTTTCTGCCCACCAGCCCTTGCAGCAATACCCGGCGCTGATCAAAGAAGCCGTACAAGGCATGGGATCGGTCGCCCAGTTCGCCGGCGGCGTGCCCGCGATGTGCGATGGTGTCACCCAGGGTCAACCCGGCATGGAACTCAGCCTGTTCAGCCGTGACACCATCGCCATGGCTACGGCTGTTGCGCTGTCCCATAACATGTTCGATGGCGTGCTCTGTCTGGGGGTGTGCGACAAGATTGTTCCGGGATTATTAATTGGTGCGCTCAGTTTCGGTCATCTGCCCTGCATCTTTGTCCCCGCCGGTCCCATGATCTCCGGCCTGCCCAACCCGGAAAAAGCGCGTATTCGCCAGCTCTATGCCGAGGGCAAGGTAGACCGCAATGCCTTGCTGGAATGCGAATCCCAGTCGTATCATGGCCCTGGCACCTGTACCTTTTATGGTACCGCCAACAGCAACCAGATGCTGATGGAAGCCATGGGATTGCATCTTCCCGGTGCCTCCTTCGTCAATCCCAACACCCCCCTGCGCGATGCGTTGACCCGGGCCGCCGCCGAGCAGGTATGTCGCATTACCGAACAGGGCGACTACCGCCCCCTCGGCCGCATCATCGATGAGAGAGCTATCGTCAATGGCATCGTCACCCTGCTGGCGACCGGCGGCTCGACCAACCACACCATGCATCTGGTGGCGATTGCCCGCGCCGCCGGCGTACTGATCAACTGGGATGATTTCTCCGAACTGTCCGCCGTAGTCCCCACCCTGACCCGGATTTACCCCAATGGCAGCGCCGACATCAACCATTTCCACGCCGCTGGCGGCATGGCTCTGCTGTTTCACCAGCTGCTCAACCAGGGCATGTTGCACGATGATGTGCTAACAATCGCCGGCAAAGGCTTAACCCAATATACGCGGGAGCCCTTCCTGAATGGCCATAACCTGGTCTGGCGCGACGGCCCGACAGTCTCAATGGATACCCAGGTGATCGCCAAGCCGGAACAGCCTTTTGCCGCCAATGGCGGACTGAAAGTACTGCAGGGCAACCTGGGCAGGAGCGTGATCAAAACCTCCGCCGTGCAACCCAGGCATCTGGTGGTAGAAGCCCCTGCGGTGATTATCCACGACCAGGCGGAGCTGGAGCCCATGTTTCAACGCGGCGAACTGGACAAGGATTGCGTGGTGATCGCCCGTTTTCAGGGTCCACAGGCCAACGGCATGCCCGAGCTGCACAAATTGACGCCCTTTCTCGGTGTCATACAGGACCGCGGCTTCAAGGTCGCCCTGGTGACCGATGGTCGTATGTCGGGCGCCTCCGGCAAGGTACCCGCCGCCATCCATGTCACGCCCGAAGCCTGCACAGGGGGGACGATGGCGCGAATTCAGGACGGTGACAAAATTCGCCTGGACGCTCTCAAGGGCGAGCTGGAGGTGCTGGTCAGCGCCGCAGAACTGGCGGCCCGCCCCCTCGCAACCGCCGATCTCTCCAGCAACCAGTTTGGCATGGGCCGAGAGTTGTTTGCAGGCATGCGGCAACAGGTAGGCAGCGCGGAACAGGGGGCCAGCGTACTCTTTCAGGCCGATGCTACTACCGCGACAAAGTGACCCTACCCATCCTATGATGCTCACAACGAAGCTACCGCACAGGGCACAGCCATGAATTCAGATACGACGACGCACAACACACTGGTTGCCGACATAGGGGGCACCAATGCACGCTTTGCCCTGACCGGACCCGGCCAGCACCAGCCTTCGGATATTCTGACTCTGGCCGTGGCCGATTACTCCAGCATCGAGTCGGCTATTCGCGATTACCTGCGCCAGATTAATTACCTGGGCAGTTTGCAACAGGCCTGCCTGGCGATTGCCTGCCCGGTCGCGCAGGATTACATCAGCATGACCAACAGCGGCTGGTCGTTTTCCAAAACCGAACTGGGCCGAGCGCTGAAGCTGGACCGGCTGGAGGTGATCAACGATTACGCCGCCCAGGCTTATGCCATTCCTCACCTGGACGACAGTGACCTGGTCAAGGTCGGTGCCGGGGAGAGCTTTATCGGCCAGCCCATCGCCCTGCTGGGTCCTGGCACCGGATTAGGCGTCGGCGGCCTGGTACCTTCTGCTTCAGGTGCCACGGCCATCATCACCGAAGGCGGGCATGTGGATTTCGCCCCGACCAACGCCCTTGAGATAGAAATTCTGAACTACCTCTGGCGACACCACAGCCATGTATCGGTAGAGCGCGTCCTGTCCGGCATGGGGCTCACCAACCTGCACCTTGCCCTGGCGAGCATTCGCGGCCAGCAGCAGGAAAGCCTGACACCCGACCAGATCAGCCATGCCGCACTGGAGCAGCAAGACCCTCTGTGTCTGGAGGTCCTGGAGTGCTTTTGCGCCATACTGGGCAGTGTCGCCGGCAATACCGCTTTAACACTTGGCGCCCAGGGCGGCGTCTATATTGCCGGGGGCATCATCCCCCGCATGGTCGAATTTTTTGCCAATAGCGAATTTCGCTCACGCTTCGAAGCCAAAGGTCGCTTTCGCAATTATCTGCACGCCACACCCACCTATGTGGTCACCGCCAGCCAACCGGGCTTGCTCGGTTCGGCCGCCGTACTGCGTCAGCCTATGGCCCTAAGCGGTCGCTAGATCTCATCGAACGATCACCCAACCATCCCCTAACCACCAGCCAAAACGAGACCCCACTATGAGCACCCAAGTTGAAGCCCTGATCAGTAGCGCCCCCGTGATGCCCGTGCTGGTTATCGATCACGTGGAAGACGCTGTCCCCCTGGCGCAGGCCCTGGTCGCCGGGGGGCTAACTATTCTGGAAGTGACCCTGCGTACCCCCAATGCCCTGGCCGCTATTCGCCGCATCAGCGCCGAGGTTGAAGGCGTCATGGTGGGCGCCGGTACGGTCACCAATTCCGATCAACTGGCCGCCGTGCAACAGGCCGGCGGGCAGTTTGCTATCAGTCCGGGAGCCACGCCCGAGCTGCTGCAATCAGGCATCGACAGCGAGTTACCCTATCTACCCGCTATCAGCACCGTATCGGAATTAATGCTGGCGATGGGCTACGGTTATCGTGCGTTCAAATTCTTCCCGGCCGAATCCAGCGGTGGCGCTGCGGCCCTGAAAGCGATCGCAGGCCCTTTTCCCGACATTCGGTTTTGCCCCACAGGCGGCATTGGCCTCGGCAATTTTCTCGACTATCTGTCCCTACCCAGTGTTGATTGCGTAGGCGGTTCCTGGGTCGCCCCGGCCAAACTGATCCGCGAACAAAACTGGAGCGCCATCACTCAACTGGCCGCAGAAGCCGTGCATCAGGCCAACCAACACAACATTTGAATCGACAGACCTGGCACAACGCCTATGGCGAATCGCCTACCCCCTTCGAGCAGGCGCCTCAGGCTTCACCGTCAACACCCGGCCTTGCTCGCTACTGCGCTGGGCCAGTTCGAGGATGCGCATAACGGTTAAGGCCTGCTCGGCGGGCACCGGATTCTTGCCACCATCGCGTAGCGCCGAGGCGATCTGTCGAAAATAGTTCTGGTAGCCGCCACAGGTGGTAGCGATAACCTGAGCCTTTCCGTCAGCGCCATAGAACGCACCAAAACTCTCGGCGCTTTCCTGCCCCCAATCTTCAGATACCGGTTTGGTACCTGCGATCAAGCGTTGCTCCTGGGGGTCCAGACCCTGCTTGCGGTACTCACCCAGGCTGCCCTGCAACTGAAAACGCAGATTAGGCCCGGCGCAGTAGGGGCTACTTTGCAGCAGCACTTCCAGACGATCGTAATACAGCTGCACCTGAAAAAAGTCGACGACTTGGGAGCCTTCGCGCAGGGCCCGGCAGCGACCGCTGACCTGCCTGGGCAACCCGAACAATTGCAGCGCCTGATCGACCAGATGCGGGCCCAGATCAAACCAGATGCCAGCGCCCTTTCCGGGCTGCTCCCGCCATCGCTCTCTCACCTGGGGACGGAAGCGATCAAAGCGCGATTCGAAACGACGCACCTCTCCCAACCTGCCCTCCCTCAGCAGCGCCTGCAACGTCAGGAAGTCACCATCCCAGCGGCGGTTGTGGTACACCGACAAAAGCCGTTTCTGCTCCTCGGCCAAGGCTACCAGGTGCTCGCCTTCCTCAACCGTACAGACAAAAGGCTTTTCCAGAATCACATGCTTCCCCTGCTCCAAAGCCAGGCGTGCCAACGGAAAATGGTATTTGTTAGGCGCCGTAATAATGACCAGCTCAGCGTCGCATTGTCGAATCATCTGCTCTGCGCATGGATACCAGGCCACACCAGGATGCTTGGCTTGTACACGTCCGCATTGTCGGCTACTGATCGCGCTTAGCTCGAAACTGTTCAATACTGTGATAAATGGCAGGTGAAAGGTGGTGGCGGAGAATCCGTAACCTACCAGAGCGGTCGTTATAGGATCCATGGGAGCACCTGTAGCAGCTATTGGGCGTTATAAAATTACATTTTTAATTGCCAGACGCAAGATTCTGACCGCCGGGGAGCCGCCCCTAAAAGCGCACAAAAAGCTTTACCAACAGCTGATATAAAGGATTTATCCAATCTACCCAGTCGCTGACCGCCCAACAAAAACCCTGACCCATCGCGAGCAAGAAGAGGGCCGGACACCGCAAAATGTAGCTTAATTACATAAACAACCCGGAATGTTCGCTTCTTTTCTGCAATTTTCTTCGCTAACATGTTGCTAACTTACATATCACCCTGACACATTCTGACCTGACTTTAAGGAACTCCCAGCATGCAGCCCAACCTTCAGGACCAGTCTTGCGACCTTATGCTCTTTGGCGCCCAGGGCGATCTGTCCATGCGCAAACTGTTTCCTGCCCTGTATTACCTGTTCAAAGCCGGGCTACTGCATACCGATTCCCGCCTGGTGGGTGTGGCTCGAGGCGACGATAGCCAGGAAGCCTTTATCGAATCGGTCAAACAGACCCTGATCCGCTTTGTTCCCGAGGAAGATTTCGAGCTGAGCCTGTGGCAGGGTTTTTCCCGGCACCTGCATTACCTGAAAGTCGACTTTTCCCAGCCAGCAGACTTCTCCCGCATCGCCGATTTTGTCGATCAATCCAACCGCATTATGGTCAATTACCTGGCCACCTCGCCCAGCTTCTATGGCGATATCTGCAAGCACCTTTCCGAGGCCAATGCCCTGGCGCCCAGCGCTCGTATTATTCTGGAAAAACCGATCGGGCACGACCTCGAAAGCTCCATCGAAATCAACAATATCGTCAGCCAGTACTTCAGCGAAGACCGCATCTATCGCATCGACCATTACCTGGGTAAAGAAACCGTGCAGAACCTGCTGGTGCTGCGCTTTGCCAATCATCTGATCGGCTCCCAATGGAATCTGAATTTTATCGACCATGTGCAAATTACCGTGGCCGAAACCGTTGGTATCGAAGGCCGCTGGGGCTACTACGACCAGGTTGGCCAGATGCGCGATATGGTCCAAAGTCACTTGCTACAGCTGTTGTGTCTGGTCGCGATGGACCCACCCAACCAATTGTCGGCCGACGGTATTCGGGATGAAAAACTCAAGGTTTTGCGAGCCCTTCGTCCACTGGCGCCAGAGCAAATCGCCAAACAGGCGGTGCGCGGACAATACAGCGCTGGTGCCCTCAACGGCCAAACCTGTCCCGGATACGATGAGGAAGAGGGCAGCCAGGGCAAGAGCAACACCGAAACCTTCGTCGCCCTGCGGGCCAATATAGACAACTGGCGCTGGGCAGGCGTGCCCTTCTATTTGCGAACCGGCAAGCGCATGCCAACCAAAATGACCGAGATAGTGATCTACTACAAAAACCAGCCACACTACATCTTCGACCCCAAACAGAAAGAGGTGGTTAATAATAAACTGATCATTCGCCTGCAGCCCGACGAGAGCATTCAACTGCAGGTTGTAACCAAGGAACCCAGCCTGGAGAACGGTATTTCTCTGCAGGCGCAGGAACTGAACCTCGATTTTTCCGATCACAGCAAGAACCGCCGCATCCCCAGCGCTTACGAACGTTTGTTGCTCGAAGCCATGCGGGGCAACCAGTCGCTGTTTGTTCGTCGGGACGAGATCGAGGCCTCCTGGGCCTGGTGCGACACCTTGATTCAGGCCTGGTCAGAGTGCCACGACAGTGTCCGCAGCTATTCCGCCGGCACCTGGGGGCCCATTGGCTCCATCGCCCTGATCGAACGTGATGGTCGCTCATGGCACGAATAATCTGTTAATCCTGCTAAAAAAACAGCGACGACCGGCCTACGACCACAACCAAGGAAACAGGATGACTGAGCCATTCACGACCCATTGCGACATAACCCGCTTCGAAAACCGGCCCGCGCTGGATCAACAACTCAGCGATGAGATTGCCCAGCGCCTGCGCAGCCGTTTACAAAAAAGTGAATATGCATCACTGGCGGTTTCCGGCGGACGCACCCCTATTGGCCTGTTCGAAGCCTTATCCCAGCAGGTACTGGACTGGTCACGGGTGATTATCACCCTGGTTGATGAGCGCTGGGTGGAACCTGATGCTGCTGATAGCAACGAGCGCCTGGTACGCAATCACCTTTTGCAAAACCAGGCCAGCCAGGCCCGCTTTATCGGACTGAAAACCCCAGCCGCCTCTGCCGAGACCGGTCAGGCCGAATGCCAGCATCGATTGTCACAATTACCAGCCCGGATGGATGTTGCCGTTCTGGGTATGGGCGAAGATGGGCATACTGCCTCCTTTTTCCCCGGCGCACAGACGTTACGTCAGGCACTTGATCTTGAATCGGGTATGGACTGCCTGTCCCTGACACCCCCGGCCGCACCCCATGACCGAATGACATTGAGTCTGTCCAGGGTGCTGCGCTGCGATCAGCTTTACCTGCATCTGTGCGGTGACGCCAAACTCCCGGTACTGGCCCAGGCCCAGCAAGCCGGGCCCACAGCCGAGATGCCGGTGCGAGCCCTTTTGCGTCAAAACCGCGCCCCACTGGCCATCTACTGGGCACCCTGATTCGAACAAAGAAGCCGGGCATCATGGATGACGAGTGGCCTTACAACTTGCTAGTCTGGACAGTCCTGGCCACCATCGGCCAACCTCTATCTTTGGTGTTCTCGCCCCGGAGTTGACATGGCAGCCTTGCAGCAGAAAAAACGCATTCTGGTCGTCGATGATGACCGTGAGATTCGGGAACTGCTGGAAACCTATTTGAATCAAAACGGTTACCTGGCCAGCACATTGGAAGATGGCAGTCGTTTGATGGAACAACTGCAGACGGGGCCCACTGTCGATCTGGTCGTACTCGACCTGATGATGCCCGGTGACGATGGCTTCAGTCTCTGCCGCCAGATCAGGGCCGAATCCCAGACGCCGATCATTATGCTCACCGCCTCCGCCGAAGATACCGATCGTATTATCGGTCTGGAGATGGGTGCCGACGACTACGTTGCCAAACCTTTTAATCCAAGAGAATTATTAGCCCGCATCAAAGCCGTGCTGAGGCGCAGCCATGCCCTGATCGGTACCGCCAATAAAGGACGATTTTTCCGCTTTGGCAACTGGCGTCTGGACACCATTCAGCGCGACCTGATTGATGCCGACAATGTGGTCATTCCCCTGAGCGGTGCAGATTACAACCTGCTGTTGCTGTTTCTGGAAAACCCCAACCAGGTACTCAGCAGGGAGCAGTTATTGGTCGCAACCCGGGGCCGGGAAGCCAACCCTTTCGATCGCAGCATCGATGTTCAACTCAGTCGCTTGCGCCAACGACTCAGCGAAGATGCAAAAGATCCTCATATTATTAAAACAGTACGAGGCGCCGGCTATGTGCTTGCGGCCGAGGTGGAGCGCGAGGCGTGAAACGGCTTCGACAATTGATTCCCCGCTCATTGATCGGGCGCATGCTGACCGTGATGGTGCTGGGAGTGCTACTGGCACAGGTGGTCAGTTATACCGTCTGGGTGCAGCAGATAGACACCGACAAGGAGCAGGTGGCCGAGCGTATGGCGCAGGAGCTGGCACAAAGTGTCGCCTCTACCGTGACCTTTTTTAAAGCTCTGCCCAGCGACTACCGTCATATTGTGTTATCCCAATTGCGCAATATGGGGGGGACTCGGTTCTTCGTTTCTCTGAACAAGGAGCTGATCCAGGTCGAGGATATCGAAGCCTCCGAACTCAAAACCATTGTTCTCAATACCTTTGAGCGGGGACTGCGCAAACGCCTCGGCAACGAGGTTGATATCCGACTCAGCTTTTCCCATCCCGACACGCTGCGCGTCTATAACAATCAGACACGGCTGCTGGATTTACCGCCGCGCTGGTCGCAACAAAGTCTGATCTACGATTTGCAATCACCGCCTATTCTGGTGGCCCAGATCGATATGGGTGAAGGGGAATGGTTTTATCTGGCCGCGCTGTTACCCAAACCCGATCTGCTTCTCAAAACCGAGTACTTACCGACCGAACGTTTGCTGTTCTTGAGTTTTCTCCTGATTATTCTGCTGATCATTGGCGCTATTATCGTACGCTGGCTGACCCGCCCGCTGGCCCAATTGGCAACCGCCGCCGAACGCCTGGGTAAGGAAATTGACTCACAACCCCTGACCGAACAAGGCCCGCTCGAAGTTCAGGCCAGCGCCCGCGCATTTAATCGAATGCAGCAACGCATCCAGCGCTTTATCGAAGACCGCGAGCGTTTGTTTTCGGCAATCTCCCACGATCTGAAAACCCCCATCACCCGGTTGCGTCTTCGCGCCGAAATGCTCAATAAAGAGCACAACCGTGACAAATTCCGCCAGGATCTGGAAGAGTTGGAACGTATGGTCGCGGGTGCACTGGAATGCGCGCGGGGCACCGATCTGCATGAAAAAGTTCAGGCGATCGATATCATGGCCCTGCTCGAATCCCTGCAGGATGATGCCACCGTACTGGGTCATTCAGTTGCCATCAAGGGCACCGCCAACAGCACCTTTCCCGGTCGTCCGATGGCGCTCAAACGCTGCCTGTCCAATTTGCTGGATAACGCCCTGTTTTATGGTCGGGAGGCCGAAATCGAGGTCAACGACAGTGCCGAGCAACTGCAAATAGCCGTTCGCGATCGTGGCCCTGGCATTCCTGATGCCTCCATCAACAAGGTATTCGATCCCTATTTCCGGCTGGAAACCTCACGCAGTCGCAATACCGGTGGCACCGGGCTGGGGCTCGGCATCGCTCGGAATATCGCTCATGGTCATGGCGGTGAATTAGAACTGAAAAATCGGGTAAGCGGAGGCCTGGAAGTGTTGCTATCACTGCCTCGCAACTGAGTCAGAACGCCACCGACTTTGCCTGTCTTCCAGCGGCCAGGCTGCAATACTTTGTTACACTTTCTTGCGTTGCCTAACTCCCAGCCCGAATCCCCCGTGCTTTAATGCCTCTATTGCCTTGGCCCGACGCCAAATAAACGTTCAGCCACTTAATAAAAACAAACGAAAGGTGACCCTCGATGACGCTCAATTTTGCTAAAAAATCTCTGTTAGGAGCCGCACTGTCCGGCTTGGTTAGCCTCAGCGCCCAGGCGGGTACCGTTGAAGTTCTGCACTACTGGACCTCGGGCGGCGAAGCCAAATCTGCCGCGGTACTGAAACAACTGCTTGAGCAAGAGGGGCACCAGTGGAAAGACTTTGCCGTCGCTGGCGGCGGTGGAGAAAGTGCCATGACCGTACTTAAATCCCGCGCCGTCTCTGGCAACCCTCCGGGTGCCGCGCAGATCAAAGGCCTGGATATTCAGGAATGGGCCGACCTTGGCTTTTTGACCGAGCTGGATGCCGTAGCCGATAAAGCCGGCTGGGATTCAATGCTCCCCGGAGTAGTCAGCGATGTGATGAAATACGAAGGCCATTATGTCGCCGTACCGGTCAATGTCCACCGGGTTAACTGGCTATGGGCCAACCCTGAAATCTTTACCAAAGCCGGGGTTTCCGTACCGAGCACCTGGGATGAATTTTTTGTCGCTGCGGACAAAATCAAAGCGGCGGGTTACACCCCGTTGGCCCACGGCGGCCAGGCCTGGCAGGACGCCACCGTCTTTGAAGCCGTGGCTTTGGGGGTCGGCGGCGCCGAGTTTTACCGAAAAGCCTTTGTCGAGCATGACCAGACAACTCTCACCAGCCCCACTATGGTCAAGGTGTTCGAAACCTTTAAACGACTGCGCGCCTACATCGATAAGGACGCCGCCGGTCGTGACTGGAATATTGCCACCGCCATGGTCATCAACGATAAAGCCGCCATGCAGATTATGGGGGATTGGGCCAAGGGGGAATTTGCTGCCGCCGGTCAGGTACCTGGCAAAGATTATATCTGTGTCGCCGCCCCTGGCACGCAAAAGGGTTTCACCTTTAATGTCGACAGCTTCGCCATGTTCGAAGTAAAGGATGACGGCGACAAGCAGGCGCAAGCCGATCTGGCCCGTTTGATTCTGGAGCCCGAATTTCAGGAAACCTTTAATCTCAACAAGGGATCGATTCCGGTGCGAACCGGCCTACCCCGTGACAAGTTCGACAGCTGCGCTCACACCTCCATGGATGACTTTGTTGCTACGGCCAAATCCGGCGGTTTGGTGCCCAGCATGGCCCACGGCATGTCGACCACTTCCGCGGTTCAGGGCGTGATCTACGACGTGGTCACCAATTACTTCAACAGCGATTCCCTGAGCGCCGAACAAGCCACCGAACGGTTGGCCAAAGCGGTAAAAGCCGCGATCTAAATCGCCAAGACCGTTCTGCCCGGCTCGAGGAATGGGACAAGCCCACTCGAGCCTGATTGACGAGTATTCGTTAATGGCCATCCTGCAGAGGTGATGGTCATTCATTCCCAAGCATTAATGAGCCGACGCCCATGAGCACTCATTCGGGTCACACCCTACCCCGCTCGAATCCGCTGGATCTTTTACAACGCTGGATTCCAAAGCTGGTCCTGGGTCCCACCATTATTACGACGCTGCTGTTTATCTATGGCTATGTGATCTGGACCGGCGTCTTGTCGTTAACCAAATCCCGGTTTTTGCCCCGGTACGACTTTGTTCGTTTTTTGCAGTATGAAAAGCTGATGGACAATGATCGCTGGCTGGTTGCCTCCTACAACATTCTTATTTTTGGTGGCCTTTTTATCCTTATCTGCCTGGCCGTCGGCGTTATTATGGCCATTCTGCTGGATCAGAAAATTCGTGCCGAAGGCTCGATTCGCACCGTCTTTTTATACCCCATGGCATTGTCCTTTATCGTCACCGGTACCGCCTGGAAATGGATACTCAATCCCGGTCTGGGGTTGGAAAAAATGGTTCAGGATCTGGGCTTTACCGACTTTCAATTTGACTGGTTGGTTGATCCCAATATGGCGATCTATACCCTGGTGATCGCCGCCGTCTGGCAATCTTCCGGTTTTGTGATGGCGCTGTTTCTGGCAGGACTGCGGGGCGTCGACAGCTCCATTGTCAAAGCAGCGCAACTCGATGGCGCCAGTATGCCCACCATCTATCGACGTATTATTTTGCCCCATCTGCGGCCGGTTTTTTTCAGCGCGTTTATTATTCTGTCGCATATCGCCATCAAGAGTTTCGATCTGGTCATGGCGTTAACCGGCGGCGGACCCGGCTATTCCACCGATCTGCCCGCCACCTTTATGTACGTCACCTCGTTCAGTCGCGGCCAGATTGGCCTGGGCTCCGCCAGCGCCATGATGATGCTGGGCGCGGTACTGGCGATACTGATTCCCTACCTCTATTCCGAACTGCGAGGTAAACAACATGACTAGTTCACCCCGCATGGCACCCACCCCATCAACATCGGCAAAGACCTCTTTGTTTAGCACCGCCGGATTTGCCCGCCTGGCGCTGTACGCCATTTTACTCCTGGCGGTTCTGTTTTATCTGATGCCGCTGATCGTTATGATCTTTACGTCCCTGAAAAGCATGGACGATATCCGCGCCGGCAACCTGCTCTCTGTGCCTGAGGTGTTTCTGTTTGACGCCTGGATCAAGGCCTGGTCAGGTGCCTGTACCGGTGTTAGCTGCGAAGGCGTTGGCACTTACTTCTGGAACTCATTCCAGATCACTCTGCCAGCGGTGTTGATCTCGACCCTGCTCGGTGCGCTTAACGGTTACGTGCTGACCCAATGGAAATTTCGTGGCAGCGATCTGTTTTTTGGCATGATGCTGTTCGGATGCTTTATTCCATTTCAGGTGGTGATTTTGCCCATGGCGCAAACTCTGGGCTGGCTGGGACTGGCCAATACCACCACCGGCCTGGTATTTGTCCACATTGTCTATGGCATGGCCTTTACCACATTATTTTTCAGAAATTTTTATGTTGCCGTACCCACCGAACTGGTCAGTGCGGCCAAGATTGATGGCGCCGGTTTTTTCACCATTTTCTGGCGTATTATTCTGCCGCTTTCCACCCCCATTTTTGTCGTTTGCATCATCTGGCAGTTTACCCAGGTATGGAATGACTTTTTATTTGGCGTGGTATTTTCCGGTGGCGATACTCAACCCATCACCGTCGCCTTGAATAATCTGGTCAACAGCTCTACCGGTGTAAAGGAATACAACGTCGATATGGCCGCAGCCATGATCGCCGCGCTGCCCACGTTGCTGGTCTATGTGCTGGCCGGAAAATACTTTGTGCGCGGCCTGACCGCCGGTGCGGTCAAAGGCTAGGCGACCAGAATTCGCAGGTTGTTTTCATTTTATTGCTCACAATTTTTTGTTTTATGCCGGCCAAGGCCTGAAACCAACACAAGAATAAGGCATACCCTATGGCAACGCTGAAAATAGATAACGTCACCAAATCCTTTGGCTCTGTGGATGTACTCAAGGGCATTAACCTGAGCATCGACAGTGGCGAGTTTTTGATTCTGGTGGGCCCGTCCGGTTGTGGCAAATCCACCCTGATGAACAGCATCGCCGGATTGGAAGAAGTCAGTTCGGGTGCCATTCACATTGGCGACACCAACGTTACCGGCCTCGCCCCCAAGGATCGTGACATTGCCATGGTGTTTCAATCCTACGCGCTCTACCCCAGCATGACCGTACGCGGCAATATCGCCTTTGCCCTGGAGATTCGCAAGGTACCCAAAGCCCAACGCGAACAGGAAGTGCAACGGGTGGCCGAGCTGTTGCAGATCAGTCACCTGCTGGATCGTAAACCCTCACAGCTCTCCGGCGGTCAGCGCCAGCGAGTGGCCATGGGCCGGGCGCTCGCCCGTCATCCCAAAGTCTATCTGTTTGATGAACCGCTCTCCAACCTGGACGCCAAATTACGGGTCGAGATGCGCACCGAAATCAAAAAGCTGCACCAACGCCTCAACACCACCATTGTCTATGTCACCCACGATCAGATAGAAGCCATGACATTGGCCGACCGCATCGCGGTGATGAAAGATGGCATCGTGCAACAGTTTGATACCCCGCAGGAGATCTACGACAACCCGGCGAATATGTTCGTCGCCGGTTTTATGGGATCCCCGGCGATGAACTTTTTACGCTGCACGCTCTGTTGCAACAACGGTCATTATTCGGTGTTGGTCACCACAAGCGATGGCACTCAGTATCAGTGGCCATTACAGCACGCCGCTGATGATCTGGATGACTGGATCGAGAAAGAGGTCATTCTCGGCATTCGGCCCGAACAGATCACCCACTTAATTCCCCACAAAGAAACCCTGGACAGCGTCACTCACTTCACCGCCGCCGTGGATGTCGCCGAACCCACCGGGCCCGACACCCTGGTATTGATCAGCCTTAACGATCAGGAGGTGGGTTGCCGGGTTGAACCCAAAGAACAACAGCCGGTGGGTAACGGCATGCGCTTTATGGTCGATATGTCGAATGCAGTGTTGTTTAATCCGGATACGGAGGAGCGGATTTTGTGATTGGTTAAAACGATATTGATTTGAACCTTACATCAACTTTGGGTTCAAGCCTTACATTTGGCATATCAGATCTATCTACCGATCCGGTGAGAACTTCAAGCCTGACTCTCAACCCTCTCTCAGCTGACATTAGTAAGCCAAAATACCATAGCGGCAATTGAAACCCAGAGAACTAACATCGAATACTTTTCTTTATCAGGTTTGATCCTGCTGTAAGAGGGTAGATTGCCCTCGTTGTCTTTCTTGATTTTATTAAAATCAAAAGCCGAAGAACCAAGTACGCTGCCTTGGTGTATCACCACTTCTCTGGCTCCTGCACCTAATGCCATCTCTGTAAACGCTTTATTTTCGATCATGGTAATACCCCCATCGGTTTTTTCCATGGGGTGAATAACGACTTTTGGAGATGGTGAAAACGCTTTTCTGCCCAGCAGTTCTTTAAAGGCATGTTGAAAAAATTTTTCAGCAAGAATGAAATCACTGACCAATCCACGAGGATGAGAAAAAGGATTGATAGCCTCATTTCCATCAGACCTCATTAACTTGGCTTTATTACCTACTGCTGAGATGATTTCTTGACCCTTTTTATTCTTTTGGATAGATACCAAAGGCACTTCATCATATACCTCACCCGTTTGAATGTCGGTAACCTTAATCCGTTTCTCCCAAATCTGAACATAAAGAATGGAATCCATATTTCCAACAAAACTTTTAACCATTACAAGCTCTTCTCTTAGTCATTCAATAAGCAGCATCGGCGCTTATGCTTTAAACCAGTTCCTTTTTATCACTGGCTTTGTTTTTGAAGTTCTCTACCTGAAAGGTACTAGATATTTAAGTCCAGATACTTATGTCAAACGTAAGGCCTGACCCTCAATATTTTTGCGCCCTTTTTAGTAATTTTTTAGCTGTAACTTTTACGCAGACTATTCATTTCTTTTTTTAACTGAATCTTGAATTTTTCAGTTATTTCCAGAATCCTGGGAATATCGTTCATTTTAGCTGTTGGGTTTTCAAAAGTACCATCCCCTAATGATAAGCATTCGTCAATCATACTCTGTAGTTCGGAACTAAGTAGATGTTGGTGAGCAACAAATTTTTGATAATTAGATTTATCCATAAAAAATGTTGGTAACGTTTGATTAGCAGACACTATTACCGTATACATGGGGCCATAAAGTGCTGAAAGTTTCTTATCAATTAAAGCTTTCTTTTCCTTCTTAGATTCTCTGAACTCATAAAGGATAAAGTCTTTAAGCACCATAATTAAAATGGCAGTTATAGCACCAACTAATGCAGGAATAACTACTTTCCCTGAATCTGTTGATAAATATGATGTTAATGATTCAAGCATTCGAACCTCCATTTACATAACGCCCATAGCAGGCGCATTTATGTAGGTGATTGTTTTTAATGCCAGCGTAGCGCCCGGCATAAAAACGAGCACTGGAATAAATGTCGACCTGGCTATGTTTGTTAAGTATTGATGCTTCGGATGTATTCTTCATATATGCCATCGTCAACCTCAACGCCTCTATTACCACCATACAAGCGATCATTTTGATCTTTTCTTGGGCCCGATATCCAATAGTGATCGCCGGATTCAACCTCAAAGTAGTTGGCCTTGAAGCCGCTACCTTTTAGGCTTTGAAATTTCTGACCGCGATAATACAGAGTTTTCCCTGATTTTGAGAAATACACTCTTCCAATTCGAGCTTCCCCTTCTAACCCCGCCGATTTATCTTCGACATACATAATTTTAGAACGAGATAGTTTGAATTCCGACGGAAGCTCTTCTCCGTCAAAATCGCGCTCCTCTTGTTTTCCTTGATGCCTGCTCATATTTACACATAACGCCCATAGCAGGCGCATTTATGTAGGTGATTGTTTTTAATGCCAGCGTAGCGCCCGGCATAAAAACGAGCACCGGAATAAATGTCGACCTGGCTATGCTTGTTATGTGATTTCACTCAGCAGCCCTACCTGATAAAACTGGATTGTTACCTTGAGATATATGTTTTGCTACTTCAAGGCTAAACTGAAACCAGTATTCGCCCTTGTTTGGTGAAAAGTAGCTAAAGCAAAACTCGTGTTCATCGGCATCATAGCCGCCAACAAAACACCCTACCTGAAACATATCGTCGGATTCTATTTCGGCCCACTGAGACTCTCGAAGATCTTTTTTCTCGATCTCTTGGCAGATAGTTCTTAGTTCGGATGTTATCGGTATATCCATTTCTCGATTTCTACTTGCACATAACAGCTAATTATAAGGAAGAACGTCCCCTTTTCTTTTTTGGGGTCAATTTGAAGCTGCTACAGTTTAACGGACATTCTTAATCAGGGACAATAAGCCCCCTCAGGAGTGTTACATGACTAGTAAACGTAGACCTTATAAAACTTATCCCAAAGAGTTCAAATTGGAAGCTGTACGGATGATGGAGTCGTCCGATAAGCCGGCTGCTGATGTTGCTAGAGAACTTGGGCTCAGAAGGAATCAGCTATACAAATGGAAAGAGCAGTTAGAAAAGACTGGAGATGTTTCGTCTGGAAAGCGAGGAAGGCCTAAGAAATCAGAGCTGAGTGACACGGCAAAGCTGGAAGCAGAAGTCCGGCGTCTGAAAGAGGAGAATGAAATCCTAAAAAAGGCCGCGGTGTTCTTTGCCAAGGAACTGGATTGAAGTACCAGTTTATTCGCCGTCACTCAAAAGAACACCCTATTGTACGGCTTTGCGAGGTTCTGGAGGTCTCAACCAGTGGTTACTATGATTGGCTTGATAGGCCTGAAAGCAAGCGTAGTAAGGAAAATAAACGTCTTACGCAGCGCATTCGTTATCACCATGAAAAGTCTCACGGTATTTACGGATCACCAAAAATTCATCGTAATTTAATCGAGGAAGGCAACGAATGTAGCCGCCCTCGTGTAGCCAGGCTAATGAAACAAGCCAGTATACAATCTAAGTTGCGAAGAAAATTTATGGTAACAACGGATTCAAGAGCCACAACACAACCGGCCCCAGATAGGCTGAAGCGAAAATTTGAGGTTGATACACCAAATACAGCTTGGGTATCAGATACTACGTTTATTCCGACACGGGAAGGCTGGTTGTATCTGGCTGTTGTTTTGGAGCTTTATTCCCGGCAAGTGATTGGCTGGTCGATGAGCACCAAGAATGATACGGCTCTCGTAGAAGAAGCATTGACGATCAACCTTTAGGGTCAGGCCTAATAAGATGACTCGCCTCCCACCCTAAACTAGGCTGAAGGTGACGAAACCCAAGAGGCGAATCATCATGAATATTCAAACACT
>NZ_JAKSDZ010000037.1 GCF_023509475.1 Aestuariirhabdus haliotis
ACGCCTTTTTGAAAGGTCTCGACCTTACTGCAAAGGCGTGTCGCGATTCTGAATTCGCCTGAAAGCCAGAGTTCATCTGAATTAATCAGAGGTGCTCTTGTTTCCGGCTAGCCGCCTTGGTGCCGACCCACGCTCCGGCAAAATTCGCCGCCATCATATGCACCCCACAGCATTAAGCAAACAGATTCGTCGTGCAGTTGCAGCTGCGGGAATACACAAACCAGCACGATCACACAGTTTCCGCCACAGCTTCGCTACCCACCTACTGGAATCCGGCTACGATCTTCGTACCATACAAGAATTGTTGGGACACACAGACATCACGACCACTGAAATCTATACACACGTCATCAATCGCGGAGGTAAAGGCGTTATAAGCCCGGCCGATCGCCTCTAGCCACATTCAAATAAATTACCCCATAAAAAAAGGGCCAGTAAAAACTGACCCTTTTGGCTCATTTCCAAGAGAGGCTAACCACCCAAATAAGCCTTGCGCACCTCTTCATTGGTCAACAGGGCATCGCCACTGTCTTCCAGTACGATGCGGCCGTTCTCCAGCACATAGCCACGATCCGCCAGACGCAGGGCCTGGTTGGCGTTTTGCTCGACCAGGAAGATGGTCATGCCTTCATCCCGCAATTTTTCGATGATGTCGAAAATTTGCTGAATAATCAGGGGCGCCAAACCCAGCGAGGGTTCATCCAGAAACAGCAACTTGGGCCGGCTCATCATGGCGCGACCGATGGCCAGCATCTGCTGTTCACCGCCGGACATGGTGCCACTGCGCTGGCTGATCCGCTCTTTCAGGCGCGGAAACAGTTCGTAGACATGTTCCAGGGTTTTATCGAACTCGGATTGCTCGGTAAAAAAGCCCCCCATGTGCAGATTTTCTTCTACGGTCAAACGGGAAAATACCCGCCGCCCTTCCGGCACCACAGCGATACCGCTGCGCATAATATCAGCGGTATTTTTTTGTGAGATATCCTCACCCATAAACTCAATACTGCCGGTACCCAGCCTGGGATCTCCGCACACGGTCATCAAGAGAGTGCTTTTACCCGCACCGTTGGCGCCGATCAGGGAGACAATTTCGCCTTCATTGACTTGCACCGAGACATCTTCCAGCGCCTGGATTTTTCCGTAGTAAGTCGATACATTTTTTAACGTCAGCATCTGCTTACTCCTCACCCAGATAGGCTTTAACAACTTCGGGATTATTGAGAATCTCCTGCGGAGTTCCGGTGGCCAATGGCCGCCCCTGGTTAACCACAACAATATTGTCGGAGATCCCCATCACCAGTTTCATATCGTGCTCGATCAGCAAAATGGAAATGCCATCTTGATCCCGCAGGCTCACGATTAGCTCATCCAGTTCTTTGGTTTCATTGGGGTTCAAACCGGCCGCCGGCTCATCCAGCATCAACAGCTCGGGGGAAGCCACCATGCAACGGGCAATCTCCAAGCGACGTTGCTGACCGTAAGCCAGGTTACCGGCTTCACGATTGGCAAACTCGGTCAGGTTAACTCGATCCAGCCAATGGGCGGCACGGTCCAGCGCCTCGGCTTCGGAACGACGATAACCCGGGGTTTTTAACAAGCCCGCCATCAAACCGGTTTTCAGGTGTCGATGCTGGGCCACCAGCAGGTTTTCGATCACCGTCATCTCTTTGAACAAACGCACATGCTGGAAGGTACGAATCACCCCCAACTGGGAGATCTTGTGGCCGGGCAAACCGTGGATGGCTTGCCCTTTGTAGTAAATCTCACCCGAGGTGGGTTTGTAGAAACCGGTCAGGCAGTTGAACACGGTGGTTTTACCCGCCCCGTTTGGCCCAATAACCGATACAATTTCACGTTCTTTGACTTCCAACGCGACACCGTCGACCGCCAGCAACCCGCCGAAACGCATACTTAGCCCGGAGGCTTTCAACAATGCAGTACTCATTGGCTACGCAGCTCCATGTGGGGACGTTTCATTGGTAGCAATCCTTGCGGACGCCACACCATCATAAACACCATCATGAGGCCGAACATCAGCATTCGGTACTCCTGGAATTCACGCGCCAGCTCCGGCAATACGGTCATCACAATCGCCGCCAGAATAACCCCCATCTGGGATCCCATACCGCCAAGCACCACGATCGCCAGAATGATCGCCGATTCGATAAAGATAAAGGATTCCGGACTGATAAAGCCCTGCCGTGCGGCAAAGAAGGAACCGGCAAAGCCGGCAAATGCAGCACCAATGGTAAAGGCGGTCAGTTTGATCACGGTGGGGTTCAAGCCTAAAGAGCGACAGGCGATCTCATCTTCGCGCAGCGCTTCCCAAGCCCGACCGATCGGCATACGCAACAGACGATTGATCACAAACAGGGTCAACAGCACCAGCAACACCGCCAGAATATAAAGGAAGATCACTTTATAGGTGCCGCTGTAGGACAGACCAAAAAAGTCGTGGAACAGGCCCGTACCACCATCCTTGATCTTGCGATTGAACTCCAGGCCAAACAGGGTCGGCTTGGCGATCTGACTGATACCGTTAGGGCCACCGGTAAGGTCGGTCCAGTTATTGAGCAGGATACGTATGATCTCACCAAAACCCAGGGTCACAATGGCCAGGTAATCCCCTCGCAGACGCAAGACCGGGAAGCCCAGGATAAAGCCAAAGAAGGCCGCCATTAAGCCGGCAATCGGCAAGCAGACCCAGAAAGAAAGGCCGAAATAGGTCGACAGCAGCGCGTAGGTGTAAGCCCCGACGGCGTAGAAGCCGACATAACCCAGATCGAGCAGCCCCGCCAAACCGACCACGATGTTGAGGCCCAGCCCCAGCATCACGTAGATCAGTGTCAGTGTGGCCAGATCGATCGAACCCCGAGACGCATAAAACGGCCAGATCATCAGCGCGGCCAGACCAAAGGCCATCAGCAGGTTCTTCAATTTGGGGTTAGCATTCAGGTCGGGCAGTTTGGGCATGGCGGGCAATGCCCCTGTTGCCACATTGGCACCGGCCATGATCGGTTGACGGAACAACTGGAACAGGAACACGATCACCGCAGCGGTGGCGATATAACCCAGGGTTTCCGGGTTTTCGATCTTGACGACCAGCCCGGTACCTTCATTGACCAGCTGCAATCCCATCAGCATACCCGACAGGATCAGCAGTACCAGAGTCGCCACGACGGCGTTAAAAAGGTTGTGTTTAGTAATCATACCTTCTCCACCTCCGGCTTACCGAGAATACCCGAGGGCAGGAACAACAGAACAAACACCAGCAGCAGGAAGGACACCACATCTTTGTATTCGGTGCTGAAATAACCCGCGGTAAAGGCTTCCGACAGACCCAGCAACAGACCACCCAGTACGGCTCCGGGGATACTGCCGATCCCCCCGAGCACTGCGGCAGTAAAGGCTTTGAGTCCGGCCATAAACCCGAGGTAGGGGTTGATCACCCCGTAGTAAGTGCCAAGCAGCACACCGGCAACCGCCGCCAGGGCAGCACCAATGACAAAGGTCAGGGCGATAATGCGGTTGGTATTGATACCCAGCAGGTTAGCCATACCCAGATCTTCGGCGCAGGCCCGACAGGCCCGGCCCATTCTCGATCGAGAGATAAACAGGGTCAGAGCGGTCATGCTGACAAAGGTGACCGCAAAGATAACCAGTTGCATATAGGAAAGGGTGGCTTGAAACCCTTCGCTGGGACCAAAATCCCAGCCGCCGGTGATCAGACTGGGCATCGCGACGTCACGAGAACCCTGGGCCATACGCACCAGATTCTGTAAAAAGATCGACATACCGATCGCAGAAATCAACGGTATCAGTCGATTACCGCCCCGCAAGGGACGATAGGCAACACGTTCAATGGTATAGCCGTAACTGCTGGTCACGATCATACTGATTAAAAACGCGGCGCATAATAAAATGGGCAGACTTTCGATACCCAACATGGCCAAAGCAGCAAGCACGATAAATGCTACGTAGCTGCCGATCATATAGACCTCGCCGTGGGCGAAGTTGATCATCCCGATGATGCCATAAACCATGGTATAGCCAATGGCGATCAGTGCGTAGGTGCTACCAATGGTGAGACCATTGAGCATCTGCTGCACAAAATATAGAAAAGACTCAGACATAAATTACTCTCAACTATCAAAAAAGCGCCCCACCGAGCTTGGTGAAAGGCGCTTTCCTTACTCGCTAACGCTTACTTGGTAAGTGCGCTGGAAGTACCATCGGCGTGCCATTCAAAGACACCAAAGTCGAATCCTTTCAGGTCACCCTTGGCGTCCCACTCCAGGGGGCCCATAACGGTGTCTACTTTGTTGCCACGCAGGTAATTAGCAACACCTGAAGCATCCTTTTCGGAACCCATACCCTGAACCATAGCCTGAACCGCCGCATAAGCTGTCCATACGAAAGGTCCGGTTGGGTCTTCACCCTTGGCATTGATCGCATCAACGATAGGCTTGTTGGCAGGATCAAGATCGTACTTCTTAGGCAGGGTCACCATCAGGCCTTCGGAAGCCTCACCAGCAATGGCGCTGATGTCTTTGTTACCGACACCTTCAGGACCCATAAACTTGGCGTTCAGACCCTTCTCGGCAGATTGACGCAGGATCAGACCCAGCTCGGGGTGATAGCCACCGTAGTAAACGAAGTCGACGTTTTCTTTCTTCAGCTTGGCGATCAGGGCAGAGAAGTCCTTATCACCCGGGGTAACACCTTCAAAAGCCACTACCGGTATGTTAGCCGCTTCCAGACCGCTCTTAACGCTGGTCGCAATACCTTCACCGTACTGCTGCTTATCGTGGATGACGGCAACACGAGATGGCTTAACATTGTTGGCGATGTACTTGGCAGCGGTAGGACCCTGGTCGCTATCGAGACCGATGGTACGGAATACCAGCTCGTAACCACGGGTAGTGATATCAGGGTTGGTAGACGCTGCGGTGATCATCAGCACGCCTTCATCTTCATAGATATCAGACGCTGGCTGGGTAGAGCTGGAGCAGAGGTGACCAACAACGTACTGTACGCCATCGTTCACAATTTTGTTGGCAACCGCTACCGCTTGCTTGGGATCGCAGGCATCGTCGTAGACAACGGCTTCCAGCATTTCGCCGTTAACGCCGCCCGCCTTGTTGATCATTTCGATCGCCATCTTGGCACCGGTAAACTGCATATCACCGTATTGCGCAACCGGACCAGTAACAGGACCCGCCAGGGCAACCTTGATATCGGCCTGAGCAATGGATGCCCCCATGACAGCCGCAGAAACGGCCACTCCCAAAATAGTTTTGCTTAGTGTTTTGATCATTGGAATCGTTCTCGTTATCGATCTAATTGGTTTTATTCGAGGTCAATGCTTAACGGGCTGTATATTAAGTGATATAGCGTGCAATAGCAGTCCGGGGCCCCCCTCTTTTTAATAGATTTTATAAAGAGTAGGAGACGCATCTATAACCTGCCCCTATATAGCCTGATTTAGAGGCGTGATTCAAGGCTCGCTAGCGAAGGATAGTTACCAGAATGGGACAAGATCACAGAAGAGGCAGCCTGTTGTCGGCCCCTGGCGGGGCAACACAGTGGCGCGCTATTCATTACAGACATCAGCACGAAAAACGGGCAGGCAACAGCCCACCCGCATCCATAAGGGGTTGATCACTCAACCCGCTACTCGGGATTGTTTGGCACCACCAATACGGGTATTGGACTGTGACGCACCAGATGAGCGGCGGTCTGGCTGTGATGACCAAAACTGTTCTGGCAGCCCAGCACAATCATATCGGCATCAAATTTTTCCACCGAGCGCATCACCAGATCGACCAGGTTACTTTCCGCCACCACCCGATGGGAGACCAGATTACCCACCTCGGGCAGATCGCTCATCTCCTCTTCGTAGAACTTTTCTACCCGCTGCTTCATCTCTTCCAGTATCCGCTCTTCACCCTCTCGGCGAAGGTCTTCAGCTTTACCTTTTGGCAGATAGGAACTGACCATGGCGTGGACAAAATCACTCACGGGCTCCAGGGAGTGAACCATAATGATTCGAGCGTTATAAGCCTGCGCCATTTTGATCGCTTGTCGAAACACCGGTCGAGTGTGTTTTCCAAGCGAGGTGGCATAGATGATGGTTTTAACTTCGGGCAGCATATTCCTTCTCTCCTGATGCGATAACAATCCTGAAATAGCAAAGTTCGTGGGACGGCAGCGGAACCACAGCCCCGTATGACTGATCAGTCACTGAGCATAGCAGTCAATAGATCACAAAAGATCGATACAGATCAATATTCGACTTTCCGCTAGCTGCCGCCTCTTGAGTGGCGATCCCTAACTAAGAACATAAGACAGTACCAGGGGAATCGTGACCAGACTGGCAAGGTTACCCAGCATAACGATCGAGGCGACCCGCGCGGGCTCAAGGTTGTATTGCTCGGCGACCATATAATTCAGCACCGCCGGAGGCAGCGCACCAAACACCAATAAGGCTGCACTTTCCACCGGTCCCAATGGCAACCAGAGCAGCACCAGGGCCGCACAAATAACACCACTTAATGGGCAGGCAATGGCACCGGTTAGACCAATTTTCCAGTCGGTCAGGTCGACCGAGCAGAGCCGAACCCCCAAGGCAAACATCATCAGCGGAATACAGATCTGCCCCAGCATATCGATGGGTATCGATGCCCATTGCGGTAATGGCAACGACAACAGACTCCAGGCCAGGCCCAACAGGGTGGCAATAATCATGGGAATACGCAGGATATTGATCAGGCGAGTACGATGATCAATCACATACAATCCCAGGGTGAAATGCAGCACCATTTCGACAATAAACAGAACCACACCGATGGCCATGGCTTGCTCGCCAAAGGCCAGCACAATCAGCGGAATACCCAAATTACCGGAATTGTTGAACATCATGGGAGGCAGGAAGGCGCGAGGATTAAAGCCGGCCAGGCGAGCCACAGGCCAGAGCAACAGACCGGAACCCAACACCACCACGACCGCGCCGATAATCAGGTTGCCATAGGCGGCCAGATCAAAGCTTTTCGCCGACATCACCGAAAAGATCAACGCCGGACAAAAAAGATCCATATTCATTTTATTGGCAGCACTGATATCAGGCTTCTGGAAACGCCCGTAGAGATAACCGGCGGTGACAATAATCACCAACGGCGCGACCGTCAGCAGTACGCGCTCAAACACCATAAATTGAATTCCTGTCGAGAACCTGAAGCCTTGTTAAACGGCCACTACGCTCACACATCAAACCAAAGTGAGCAATACTCCCTTAGGCAAAGAACCGGTCATCCATCCTAAACGGCTTCAATCCCAATAACCCGTTCGCAACCAGGGTTTGGAGTACCAGTAAAAGCGCTTGCCCCGCCGATCCGGAGCAGTGCAGTTGTATCGGCTACGACCCGGCAGCACGTCCTGCTCGGCACGGGCGCGCAGTCTTACAGCGGTCTCACCATCGAGCTCGATGTCATCGACTTCGACCGGAACCCGGCCCTGGCCGCTGGCAAAACAGGCCAACTGGTGCGCACGATAATTGCCAGGGGCTAACTGCAACTCCAGCGAGGGACGAATGTCATCACCTTCCTCGAGAATCATGGAGGAAGGCGTCTCGGCCAATACGGGCAACGGCAAGGACCAGAGCTTAAGCGCCATATTATCTTTCCCGGCGTAGGCGCCGGACGAAGGGAATCGAGGCAAAAAACCAAAGTCTGACAACTCTCCCATCGCTCCGGATTGCTGCCCAAACGCAGCATAGCCCAGGGTTTCAACCAGCTGCTGGGTCTGCGGATCCACCTCACCGTAAGGGTAAGCAAATAACCGGGGTTGCTCGCCCAGCTCGGCATCGATGCGCGCCTGCGCCTGTTCAATTTCTTCTCGCAGGCGTTGGGTTCTGGTGGCTTCGTCTTCGCCCTCGAGCAAACGAGGCATATGCAGATGGGTGACGGTGTGATTGCCAACGACCGCATTGGCAGCCACCATTTCCCGCAACTGGTCCCAACTCAGACTAAGGCGGCCACCCGCATCAACAAACTCGGTACTGACAAAAATCGTAAAGGGCCAGTCTCGCTCCTTGAGCAAAGGAAAGGCCTGCTCATAAACCGAGGCATAGGCATCATCGAAGGTGATTGCGACCACCCGATCGGGAACTGGCTCTCTGTTTTTTAACGCCTGCACCAGACGCGGTAAGGGCCAGACAGTAAAACCATTGTTATCGATGTATTCCAGATGGGCGCGAAAGTCTTTCAGGCGGGTCGAGGTACTATGAGGTGTGCTGTCATCAACATGATGATACTGCAGCACCACGCCATGGTTAGGCTCCGATGCCATTAGTCCTGTCGATACCGCAAGCAATGCTCCCGCGAGTAGGTTTGCGCCGCGCACGATCCAGTTCATGAGTTCCATCCAGCCAGATTTAAAATAGTCGGGTCAATCTATCATAGCCTGAATGCACATGCTCGACCGCGTTTGTGATGACATCCAGTGCCGTCAGGACTACACTGCGGCCATCTCTCATCTCTATTGTCAGTGCCCTCATGAAGCTACCCTTTGCGCTTGCACTTGCCGCCCTGATCAACCTGCTTGCGGTAACCGTGCAAGCTGCCCCTGTCACCCTGATCTACTCGTCCAATCTCGATGGCGAACTGGAACCCTGCGGCTGCACAGAGTCCGGTGACATGGGCGGGCTCAAGCGTCGTGCCAGCGTGCTGGAAGCCCTGCGAAAAGACAATCCGGAGCTGGTGGTTATATCCGCCGGCGGGCTGCTGTCCGCCCAGATGACCAGCAACCCGATCAAGAACCGCTACATATTAAGTGCCATTGATCAACTCGACTACGACGTCGTGGGTTTGCAGTGGACCGACCTGTCCTATGGTTTCCAGGCCCTGAACTCTGCCCCGCTGCCCTGGGTGGCCAGCAACTGGCACGATGAGCAATTCGCCAAAGCCATCAAGATCGAGCGTGCACAGGCGAGTCTGCATTACTTCCAATGGCTGGATCCGAAGCAGTCTCCCTATCGCCAGATGGGTACCGGTAACTACAAAACCCAGGCCAATCCGGAAACCTTGATGCAAGCCCTTAAGGTGGCGCGCCAACACAACGGCACCACCGTTGTTGGCACCACGTTGACCCTTGAGCGGGCCCGGCAAGAGCTGCCCCTGGAATTGATTGACCTGTTGCTGATCGAAGCCCGCTATGAAGAGCTCGGCGAACCACAACTTTTAACCACCGGTAACTCAGCCAGCACCCTGGTCATTCAGCCGGGCTCTCGAGGCATGCGCCTGGGCCAACTCGATCTGGAGATCGCAACAAACGGACGCATAAAGAGCTGGCAACATCAGGAGATCAAACTTCCCCCCAGTGTCGGGGACGCGCCTTCGATGGCTGACTGGTACAGCGCCTATAACGAAGAGATCAAGCGCTATTACCAGCAACGTGTTGAGCAAAGAAAGGCGTTAAGGGACGGGTCGAGTCCGTTTCTGGGTAATGGTCAATGCGCTGCCTGCCACAGCACCAGTGCGGCTCTCTGGAAACAGAGCGAACATGCCAAGGCCATCGCCGACCTGCAAGCCGTGGGTAAATCCTACGATCCGGAATGTCTCGCCTGCCATACATTGGGGCTCAACACCGAGGGGGGCTATCTGGACCAACTGAGCACACCTCATTTGGCCAACGTGCTCTGTGAAAACTGCCACGGCGCGGGTCGCGAACACGTCGAATCGGTGGGGCAAATTCCGCCTCCGATCCCCAGACCCAATGAGGCGAACTGCCAGCAGTGCCATAACCGTTCTCACAGCCCCGAATTCAATTTTCCGACCTATTGGGACAAAATCCGCCACGGTAAGGAAGCCACTCTGCCTTAACTCCACGATCAGGCGACAGACACGAAAGTGGCGCACCATAGAAAATCAATCACCCATTAGATCGCCAGTGCATCCAGCTGTTGCTCGGCACGACTGAATCCCCGGGCAAACTGGTCGTCGCCCATATTGAGCCCTTCGGCGTAGATAAACTGAACATCGGTGATGCCGATAAAGGCCAGTACATCTTTCAGGTAAGCCGTTTGGGTATCCGCCGCCGTGCCCTGATACTGCCCGCCTCGGGCGGCCAACACGTAAGCCTTTTTGCCCTTCAGCAAACCCTCGGGACCCTGCTCGGTATAACGAAAAGTCAGACCGGCTCGTGCGATATGGTCGATCCAGGCTTTCAAGGTGGAAGGAATGCCGAAGTTGTACATCGGCACCCCCAGCACCAGAACATCGCTCTCTTTCAGCTCCTGTACCAGGGCATCGGAGCGGGCCACCAGCGTCTGCTGTTCAACACTGCGCTGATCTTCCGGGGTAAAAAAAGCACCTACCATGGCTTCATCCAGATGCGGGATTGGCTGGCTCGCCATATCACGCTGCTGAATCTGATCATCGGGGTGGTGCTGGCGCCAGCGCGCCAGGAAGTTTTCGGTCAGTGCGGTTGAATTGGCGCCTTCGCGGCGCAGACTGCTATTGATTACCAGTACATTCGACATATTGCCCTCTCTTTAATCGCGTCTGTGTGTAAACGCCGATTACTTGCTGATGGAACATAGGGCTATTGTAGAGGGCCGACCAAAGACTGATAGCGGAAAGAAATGAGCCACTTAATCAAATAAATTGAACAGCTAACTAATTAATAAATATAGAATTAAATGCTATTTAACAAGAAACTCGTGAAGTTCGACGAAATTATGGAAGCTGTGATCGGCCAGCTCGTTCCAGTCAAAGCGACCCCGGAAGTCGACATGCACGGTCGTTACTCCAGCCGCTCGTCCCGCTTCCAGATCGTGGACAAAATCCCCCACCATAACGGTATCCGCCACCACCACCTGAGACAGACTCATTAACTGCACAATACCCTCAGGGGACGGTTTGGGGGCGGCGCATTCGCGTCCGAGAATCGCCTGTGTAGCGAACAATCGGCTGAGGCCAATGGCCTCGAGTGAAAGCAAGGCGTTCTCCCGGGTGTTGCGGGTCAGCAGCCCTAGCTCGGCTCGCTGCGCCAACCACTGCAGACATTCCACCACACCATCCCCGGCCTCACTGTCGCCGGCAAGATCTCGTTCGATCTGCGCCAGCCGCCGATGCCTGAGCCGGGACTCGGGCTCCGGCAGCTGGTCGAGGTAGGCAATGATGTCTTCCTGCTCGGGGATACCAAGTTCACGGCGAATGGCCATGAAATCGTGTACCGGTCGAGTCAGGGTGCCATCGAGATCGAACACCCATAAACGCTTGTGCTCAAGCATGGACAATCAACCCTTGCGGTTGCGTATCAACCCTTCCTGGATGGTGGATGCGACCAATTCACCTTGCTGGTTATAGTATTGGCCTCGCACCAGGCCACGAGCACCGCTGGCACTGGGGCTGTCCACTACGTACAGAAGCCATTCATCAAACCGGAACGGGCGATGGAACCACATCGCGTGATCGATAGTGGCGACCTGCATATGGGGCTTCCAGAAGCTTTCCCCATGAGGGTTCAGGGACACCGGCAAAAAGTCAAAGTCGGAGGCGTAGGCCAACAGGTATTTATGGATGCGCAGATCATCCGGCATCTCGCCATTCGTTCGGCACCAGATAAAACTCTGGGGCTCCATGACCTTGGGGTCGATCATATTTTGCGGATCAAGCAGACGCATTTCGATCGGTTTCTCACACACCATCTTCTCCCGGATGGTCTCGGGAATCAGGTGTTGAAACTGGCGATAAAGGTCGGTTTTGCTGGGAATATTATCCGGGCCTGCAACCTGGGGCATATCAGACTGGTGATCAAAGCCCGGCTCCTCAACCTGGAACGAAGCCGACATAAAGAAGATTGCCGCACCGTTCTGGATAGCCACCACTCGTCGTGTGGTAAAGCTCTTGCCATCGCGAATGCAATCAACTTCATAAACGATCGGCTTACGGGCATCGCCAGGGCGCAGGAAATAGCTGTGAAACGAGTGCACCGAGCGACTCTCATCGACCGTCTGCTTGGCTGCGGACAGAGCCTGCCCCATAACTTGACCACCAAACACATTGGGAAAGCCAAGGTCCTGGCTCTGGCCACGGAACAGGTTTTCCTCGATTTTTTCGAGCTTGAGCAACTCAAGTAATTCATTCAACTGCTGACTCATGCATCTCTCCGCTTTTGTATACTGCCGTATTGTTACAGGTACGCTCTATCACTGTTACCTGCCACTGTCTCATCTTTTCTATTTTCAGTGGCACAGCCACTGGCCATGCCATTTATTCATACCGTCTAATGAGCTGCGCCGGTCGCGTCCTTGCTAATGAACAGGCCAGAACAACATCAGCCTGAAGACGGAGGCAACAGGGGCTCACTGGCGGCTATTGCCTGCCGAGCTTCGGCGTACCAGCGAGAGGGTTCAACCAACTGCCCTTCATCATCCAGTGCCGGATAATTGAGCCCCTGCTCATCGCACCAGTCCGCCAGCTTGGGATGACACCAGCGAAACAGCGTCGACTGATATTCCTTCAGGGGTAAGCGGCACTGATCGTACATACCGGCCAAACGCCGCTGGTGCTGCGCCTCATTGAGTATAATCGCTGCCGCCACAGACACATTATAAGATTCCACCATACCCTGCATCGGGATCATGACAGCGCCATCGCAGGCTTGCGCGACCTCATCACTGACTCCGGTTTTCTCCGCCCCCAATAACAGCGCTAAAGGCTGGGTGTAATCCAGGTCCCGATAATCCAGAGCATCACTTGAAAGGTGGGCGGCGTGGATTTTCATCCCCTGCCCCCTCAGTGCCGCCATGCCGTCAGCAATCGTATCGTGGCGCTCGACGCTCACCCAGCGGGTACTGCCCATCGCGGTGCCGCGATAGGGTCGGTAGCCCTCCCGGGGTTCGGTGATATGTACTCTGTGAATGCCCACCGCATCGCAGGTACGAATAATCGCGGCCAGGTTCCGCCCCTTGTGCACCTGATCGGTGATCACACTGAGATCCGGCTGACGGCGAGCCAGGGTGTGTACATAGCGCTGGTAGCGTTGTGGTGTCATAGGGAATATTGCGACCGGGAATGGGCGGGCATTGTACGGTTTGCGCCCGTCATTATCCACGGTTCGGCATTGGTAAGCCTCGTAACAGGCAGGTATCATTCGAGGGCACCGCTGAATAACACCAATGATCCCTGGCTTTGGAGTAAATCTAGATGCCCAGCGACTTGCGAACAATAACAAATAGCCCGACTATCGAAGGAGATGCTCTTGCTCACCCGGTTTTACACCAGCTGCCTGTTGGCCTGTCTGATTCTCGTCCCTGCCTCCTTGCAAGCCGCCAGCCTTCGCATCGGTACCACGGCCCAATACCCCCCTTTTACGTCGCAACACCAGGGTGAACTGCGAGGATTGGAAATAGAACTGGCCCAGCGGTTGGGACAGTCCCTTGGCCGGTCGGTAGAATTTCGTATCATGTCGTTTGCCGAACTGATTCCTGCGCTCAGTAACAACAGCGTCGACCTGATCATGTCCGGCATGAGCGTGACCGCCGAACGTGAACAGCGTGTGCTCTTTACTCAACCCATTACCCATACCGGCCAGGTGGCTATTATCCATCAACGCAACATCGCCCTGCTGGGCGAACCCTGGCAACTCAAGCGCAGCGGCCGGCGCATCGGGGTCAAGCACGGCACGACCGGGGAGCAACTGGTCGCCGAACAATATCCGGAAGCCATTGTTATGAGTTTTAACAGTATCGACCAGGCCTTGGCGGTACTGGCTGCCGGGGAAATTGACTATGTTATCCACGATGCCCAGACCAGTTGGCTGATTACCCAGAACCGGGAGTTCAACGAACTGATCAGCCTTAACCAACCGCTCACCAAAGAGTCCATTGCCTGGGCCGTCAACCCTCGGGCAGTTTCCTTGCAGCAGGAACTCAACCGCTTTATTGCAGAGCTCAAACGCAGCGGCGAACTGGACCAATTGGTGCGCAAGTGGTTACCCCTAACCGTTCGCGTTAACCAATAGGCCATACCGTTTAAACCGTTATCAGGACACAACCATGGCCAATCCGATCACGATCGAGGCGTTACAGGTAATTGATGCGATCAATCGTCGCGGATCGTTCTCCGCCGCCGCGGATGAACTGTTCAAAGTGCCCTCGGCCATCTCCTATACGGTGCAAAAGCTGGAGCAGGACCTGGATGTGACCATTTTTGATCGCAGCGGTCATCGCGCCGTATTGACCCCCGCCGGCGAGATGCTGCTGGAGCGCGGGCGTCAGATACTCGAAGCCACGGCCGAACTGGCTGACGCCACAAGGCAGGCGGCGAACGGCTGGGAGTCCCGATTGTCGATCGCCGTCGACGGTATTATCCCGATTAAGACCCTGCTGCCAATGATTGCCCGTTTTAACGAGCACCAGAAAGGGGTCGAAATTCAACTGCATCATGAAGTGTTAATGGGCTGCTGGGACGCCCTGACCAGCCACCGAGCTGACCTGGTGATTGGCGCAGGCAAGGCCACCCGGCCCGGCAAACATTTCAACACCCTGCCCCTGGGCGAGCACGAATTCGTCTTTGCCGTTGCGCCTGGTCACCCTTTAACCGAAGCCAAACAACCACTGGAACCAGACAGTATCGCCGCCTTTACTTCGGTAGCCGTGCGCGACAGTTCGCGTCATCTGCCGGCGCGAACCCACGGCATTCTCGATCGCCAACTGCGACTGACCCTGCCGGATATACCCAACAAGGTGCGAGCGCAAAAAGCAGGGTTGGGTGTCGGCTACCTGCCTCGGTCAGCCATTCGCCGGGAGCTGGCCGAAGGCACATTGATTGAACTGAAAACTCTGGATCCCCAACGTCCGAACAAAGTGGAAACCCTGGTAGCCTGGCGTAGCGGCAGCGAAGGTCGAGCGCTGAAATGGTTTGTCAGCGAGCTGCGCAAAGACAACGAAATTCGTCGCTACCTGAACAATACATTGCCTGATTGAACCTTTCGGGTGCCAGCGAATAACCCGAATAGGCCCTATCCGAGTTGTTCGCCATTGCATTAGATACGGAACTGCCCCACCAGGGATTGCTGCTGATCAGCCAGCTCGGTCAACTCACCACTGATCCGCGCCGACTCGCTGGCTTGCTCACTGACATCCTGCGAGGCCGTGCGAATCGAAGACATATTACGATTGATCTCCTCGGACACCGCGCTTTGCTCTTCCGCGGCACTGGCAATCTGGGTGTTCATATCGTTGATAATGCCGACCGACTGGGTAATGCGCTCCAGTGACGCCACGGCCTGTTGCACCTGATCCACACTGACACCGGCCTGTTCATTACCCGCCGCAATGACCTCGACCACTTCACGGGTGCCGGTTTGCAGACTATTGATCAACGACTGCACCTCTTCGGTGGAATCCTGGGTCCGCTTGGCCAGGCTGCGCACCTCATCCGCTACCACGGCAAAGCCGCGCCCCTGTTCACCGGCCCGGGCGGCTTCGATGGCGGCATTCAAAGCCAGCAGATTGGTTTGCTCGGCGATGCCCTGAATCACCACCAGGATTTTGCTGATATTATCGCTATCAGCCGCCAATCGCTCGACCACCGTCATGGAACGCGTCAATTCACCCGCCAGTTTCTCGATGGTATCCGTGGTTTCAGCCACCACATGTTTACCTTCAGCAGCAGCTTCATCGGCATCGCGTGCGGCCCCGGCGCCCTGGGCCGCATTTTCCGCTACATCATGGGCCGTCGCGGTCATCTCTTCCGACGCCGTCGCCACCAGGTCAACCTCGCCCAACTGGCCCATCACGCCTTGACTGGTGTGATCGGATACCTGAGCCGCACGATCAGCGGTGCCCCGTACCTGCTCAACCGAGGCCACCACATCGGCGATGATGGTTTGCAGCTTGTCCATAAAGAGATTGAAGTTTTTCGACAACTGGCCCACTTCATCCTCGCCCAGTACTTCAATGCGTCGGGTCAAATCTCCTTCGCCGGTCGCAATATCGTTCAGCCGGCTGGCTACGCTGCGAAGTGGCAACACCAATTGACGGGAGGCCAGCCAAATCAGCACCAGGGCAACAGCGGTAATCCCCAGCCCCACCAGAATGGCCACCCAGGTATTACGCTCTCCGCTCTCGACCAGTTTTGCCTCCAGAGCATTGGCGCTGGCGTAGACAGCGCTTTGCGGGGCATCGATAAATACGCCCCAGGGCTTATCCGTGTGCCCGACCGTTACCTGACTGAATGCCTCGACCCGCTGACCATCCTGCGATAGCCCGATAGAGACCGAACCTGACGATTGCAGCTCTCTTATGCGCTTGGCCAGCTGAGGCTCGAGTACCGACTCAATTTTTTTCCCGGCCAGTTCGGGCTTTTCATCGTAACCCGCCAGAACACCCTGATTACCGATAACCAGAACTCGCCCCTGGCCCTCGAACAACTCCTGGTCCAGCGTCTTGATCAGGCGCGCCAGTTCACTTAATTCGATATCGATACCCAGCACGCCTAAGAGTTCACCATCCTGTAACAGGGGAACCGATAAGGAGGTCATAAATATAGAGGTATCGCCGACTTCATCCTCGTAGGGTTCCAGCACACAAACCGCCTTGCTGCGCCGCGAGCATTCAAACCATTCGTTTTGCGCAATACCCTGCTCATCAAGGGAATCATCGGTCATGTACGATTCGTCCATCGCCTCAGAGACAACCCCTTCTGCGGGGTCTCTGGCCCAATAGACGGCGATACGCCCGGTTTCATTGGCACCGCGCTCAGAATCCTCAATAAAATTATCATCCTGGCCATCCAGTGCATCGGGCTCAAATACCAGATAGATCCCCAGAAAACTCTGATATTGCTCCAACGCCCGCTTCAACATGCCATTCACACCCTCACGCAGATCGGTACTATCCAGAAAGGTATCTTCAGCATTTTGACGGAAGAACAGCAGGTTCTCAGCCAGCATATCGGCTCGATAAAAGGCTTCTTCGAAACTGCCTGAAACGGCGCGGGTTTGGCTGTCGAGCATGGTGTGCAATTGAGCTTGCACCATGGCATCACTGACGGCTCTGGATTCCAGGGAGACGAACTCCCTGGCCTGATGCGCCGCCGAAATTGAATACCCTACCACCGCCGTCATAGTCACCAGCAAACAGAGGCCGGTAGCGAGGGTGATTTTCCATTGTATGGACAAAGATGACATAGGTTTCGCCTTTCTTTTCAACTAGATCAAACAGACTTCCGCTGCCGCACCGCCGAAGCACTGACAAATAACCACTAGATATAAAAGATCGGCCTAAAAAATACTTTCTTTAGGTTAAAACTGATAATCGTTCACGGTCATGCCAAGCATCCAGATTGAGCAGCGGCCCCACAGGAACAATTCGGGTTGGATTGATCTGCTGATGACTGAAAAAATAATGCCGCTTTATATGAAGCAGACTCACCGTATCGGCGATTCCGGACCACTGGTAGAGCTCTCGCAGGTAGTTACTTAATTGAGGATAGTCAAAAATGCGCCGCAAGTTACACTTAAAATGCCCGACATAGACCGCATCGAAACGCACAAGGGTGGTAAACAATCGCCAATCTGCTTCGGTGATCTGATCGCCAGCCAGGTATCGACGTTCACTCAGCAATTGATCGAGCCAGTCCAGAGTCTCGAACAGCTTCGTCACCGCATCTTCGTAGGCTGCCTGAGTGGTTGCGAAACCGGCGCGGTATACGCCGTTGTTGATCGCGCCATATATTGTCTGATTGAGGCGATCGATTTCAGGTCTCAGCGCCTCCGGATAGAAATCGCTCTGGTTACCCGTGATAGAACTAAAGGCATCGTTGAACATACGAATAATTTCTGACGACTCGTTATTAACAATGCGTTGCTGTTGTTTATCCCAGAGTACCGGCACCGTTACCCGCCCCGAATAATCCGGAGTGTCATGGGTATAGAGTTGGTGCATATAGTCATAACCATAAAGGTCATCACCGCAGTCCACCTCCAGCTCACCGCTAAATGCCCAGCCCTTGTCGAGCATATCCGGGTGCACAACGCTAACGCCGATCAGGGATTGCAGCCCCTTTAGCTGGCGAAAGATCAATGCACGATGGGCCCAGGGGCAAGCCAGGGAAACATAAAGGTGATAACGTCCCGCTTCTGCGGCAAAGCCACCTTCGCCTGAAGGGCCGGGTTGGCCGTCGGTGGTGATCCAGTTGCGAAACTGGGCGTCTTCACGAACAAACTCACCGTCGTGCTCATCCGTGGCATACCATTGATCGTGCCACTCGCCCTTGATTAATAACCCCATTGCTCAGGCCTCCAGATTGGGTTGGAGCACTACTATGGAAGACCCCGGAGCCAATTGTTAGCAAAAGCTTTTGAGCAATCCCTTCAGGATTTTTGATCGCCCACACCGCTCAGGCGCGCTGAGACCAAACGCTCAAACAGCTGGGGAAAGAAACGATACAACAAACGGGTACCTCGCCCGACATTCGACAGCACCAGCAAGCGTTTACCCTTCAGGGCGCCCTGGTAGATATCTTCAGCCACATCCATCGCCGATGCGACCTCCCCCAGCCAGGGGAAAGGCTCGCCACGAATCGAACCATCGGCGCGCAAGGCATTCTTGCGAATATCGGTGGCGGTAAATCCGGGACAGACCATCATCACCTGCACATCCGACTCGGCCAGCTCCACGCGCAAGCATTCAAACAAACCATGCATGGCATGCTTGCTGGCACTGTAACCACTGCGATGCCAGAGCGGCGCAAAACCCGACATACTGCTCATGGCGATGATCATACCCTTGCGCTCGATCAGCGACGGCAGACAGGCCTTGGTGCAATAAAGCGAACCAAAATAGTTGGTTTCCATAACCCGCCGAAACACCTCAAGCTCGGTATCAACAAAGGGGCTCCGGTGGGCAATACCGGCGTTATTGATCAGCAGGTCAATACCACCAAACTGATCCAGAATACGGTCAAAGGCCTGGCTCACGGCCTCGGGGTCGCTGACATCGCAGACCAACCCCAGGGCCTTGGTGTTGTGCTTGATCACCAGCTGGCTACCGAGGGCATCCAGGGGTTCCTGGTGCAGATCCAGCATGGCGATCCAGGCCCCGGCCTGGGCAAATTTCAGGCACAGTTGGCGGCCAATTCCTGCCGCTGCACCAGTCACCACCACTACCCTGTTTCTGAAGCGAGTTTTCATTGCTGCCCCATCGGTTACCTTGGTTCTAGTATTACTCAGTGGCCAGTGGCTTTCCAGCACCAAAGGCCAGTCGCTTGCCTGCACCAGAAACCCGTCGCTGAACCCGATTCATCAAAGCGCTCTTCTGAAATCAGACTTGCAGGAATTGATCGGTGGTCTGAAGCCTTACGGCAATGTTCGCCAGCTCCTGTTCGCCCCGGGGGTACAGCTGCGAGATCGCATCCTGAATGAGCAGCAAACGAAAATCCCGTTCGCTGGCCTGATACAAACTGGTGCGGGGACAGTTAGGGAAGTTGCAGCCACAGAAGACCAGGGTATTCACTCCCCGTTGTTTCAAAAAGGCGTCGAGGTCGGTTTCAAAAAATGCGCCCCAACGGGGCTTGTACATCGCAAACTCATCATTACCCAGAGACTGAAAGGCACCGGACAATAACAGCTCGGCGTCCAGCGCAGGGGATCCATCGGGCTTTATTTCATCCACCAGCTCAACCCCATGGGAGCCAGGCAACAACAGTTTCAGCCCCTGCTCTACAGACTCTTTTCGGCACAGGTCCACATTACTGCCGTCTTTGCGATAGATCCTCACAACGTGAATAATCGGCAGCGCCTTGTGCCGGTAAAACTCGAGCAAGCGTTGCATATTAGGCACAACCTGCGCCGTACCCTCGATCAACGCAGGCGCGCCTGGCAAGGTGAAATCGTTCTGCGTATCAATGGTGATCAGTGCGGAAGACGAGAGTTCGGGAGCGGTATAATGACTCATAAAAACACCCTGTGAGCGTGGCGAGAGCGTGCCCGACATCGACGTTCGAACACTCCCACAAACTAGCTCAGTTTTCCCCGGTCAGGCAAATATTGATGCACCGCCCCTATTGCTGAGGACACAGTCAGGCCGAATAAACAGCGAGACTATCAATGCTCAAGCCCATACCGGCACACCTCGGCCAACGCTTCGATGCTGGAGAGGCGGGTATAGTTCGGGCGGAAAATAAAGGCGATACGCCGGTGAGGACTGGATTCTTTCAGGTGCACCGCTGATAGTGATTCGTTCTGTGCGCTCAGCTGGTCGAGCGCCATGGCAGGGATCAAGGTGGTGCCCATCTTGCCCAGCACCATCTGGATAATGGTATTCAGGCTACTGGCCCCAAAGCCATGATTCGACGGTGGCTGGGGCAGTTTGCAGGCGTCCAGAATATGGTCTTTCAGGCAGTGCCCTTCCTGGAGCAGTAACAGATCGCTGGGATCCAGCTCATTACTGGTAATGCTGGTTTGCTCGGTATGACGGGCCCCTTTCAGGGCTACCCAGTAAAAATCCTCCTGCCAGAACTCCAGGTTCAGTAAGCCTTCATGGGGATAAGGCAGCGCCAAAATGGCTGTATCTATACTCCCGGTACGCACTCGATGCACCAGCTCGTGGGACTGCTCCTCAACAATGTTGAGTTGCGCTTGCGGGTAAGTTTGTTGCAGATGCGGCAGCATCTTCGGCAACAAATAGGGCGCAATGGTGGGAATCACTCCCACCGATAACGGGTAATTCAGCGGGGCTTTCCGACTGTCGGCCAGCTGTTGCAGATCGGTCGCCTGCAACAGAATAGTGCGGGCCCGTTCGAGTACCTCGGCCCCCAGCGGAGTCACCAGGACTTTCTTGTTATCCCGTTCAAAGATCTGCACGCCCAATTGCTTTTCCAGTTCCGCCAGCCCGGTACTGAAGGTCGACTGACTGACATTGCACTGTTCTGCCGCCTGCTTGAAGTGCAGGGTCTCCCCGGCCGCCACGGCATAAGAAAGCTGTTTCAGCGAAATCATCATCTCTCCCGAAAAACACTGAGCTCGATTAGCGTTCGAAATTATAGAAGATAAATATCAAAAAACTCAAATTTACCGAACACCGGCGAGTTTTTATAGTTACTCCCGAAACAGCGATTCAAACGCACGATTCATCACCAAGGAGGCCGACATGGCACTTATCAATACCCCGATCAAATCTTTCACCGCCACCGCTTTCAAAAACGGCGATTTCATCGAAGTATCCGACCAGGACCTGAAGGGCAAGTGGTCCGTATTCTTCTTCTACCCCGCCGACTTCACCTTCGTCTGCCCGACCGAATTAGGTGATATCGCCGATCATTACGAAGAGTTCCAGAAGCGTGGCGTCGAGATCTACTCGGTTTCTACCGATACCCACTTCACCCACAAGGCATGGCACGACTCTTCCGACACCATCGGCAAGATCCAGTACACCATGATTGGCGACCCGACCGGTGACATCACCCGTAACTTTGAAGTGATGCGCGAAGGTCAGGGCCTGGCCGACCGCGGCACCTTTATCGTCGACCCCGAGGGCATTATTCAGGCGATGGAGATCACTGCTGAAGGCATCGGTCGTGACGCCGAAGACCTGCTGCGCAAGATCAAGGCGGCTCAATACGTTGCGGCTCATCCTGGCGAAGTCTGCCCGGCAGCCTGGAAAGAAGGCGAGGAAACTCTCGCGCCCTCACTGGATCTGGTTGGCAAAATCTAACCTGAACCATATCTGACGCCGCCCTGAAAAGCGGCCCATGCAGGCCTCAGCCCATATTGGGGCCTGCATTTCCCCAAATCGATGAACAATGGAGCATAGACATGTTAACCCAGGAAATTCTCACAGCGGTAAAAGGCTACACCCAGTCGATGCAAAAGCCCGTCACTTTTGTTCTTCAAACCGGGGAACATAGCAAACGCAACGAACTGAAAGATTTTTTGTCGGCGATTGTCAGCGTCAGTGACAACCTCAAGCTGGAAGAGCGAGACCTGCCGAACGCACTGCGCAGTCCCATCAGCTTTTTGATCGAGGTCGAGGGTGTTGATACCGGCATTCGTTTTTCCGGCATTCCCAGCGGCCACGAGTTTAACTCTTTGATCCTGGCCATCCTGCAAGCCTCGGGCACGCCACTGAAACTGGATGACAGCGTAACAACGTTGATCGCGGGTCTTCAGGATGAGTTGAAGTTCGAAGTATTTATCAGCCTGAGCTGCCACAACTGCCCGGACGTGGTGCAGGCCCTGAACCAATTTGCCCTTCTGAACCCCAACATCAGCAGCGAGATGATCGACGGCGGCCTCTATCAGGACGAAATTAAAGCTCGGGACATTCAGGGTGTACCCAGCGTTTACCTGAACGGCGAGCTGTTCGCTAACGGTAAGGTTGATGCCGCGGAACTGATCGAGAAATTGATGCAACGCTCGCCCGCTCCGGCCAACACACAAGAAACCAAAGCCCTGCCACTGCAAGACGTGACTGTCATTGGCGGCGGCCCCGCCGGTGTCAGCGCCGCGATCTACAGCGCCCGTAAAGGCCTCAAGGTGACCCTGATCGCCGACCGCATTGGCGGTCAGGTCAAGGACACCATGGATATCGAAAACCTGATATCGGTACCCAAGACCACCGGCCCGCAACTGACCGGCGCCTTGCAGTCGCACCTGAACGAATACGACATTACATTGAAAGAGTTTCTCAAGGTGACCGATGTTCAACAGGGCGATATTAAAACCATCACCTTAAGTTCCGGTGAAACCATTCACAGCAAAACCCTGATTATTGCCACCGGGGCCAAGTGGAGAGAACTGGGCGTTCCCGGCGAGAAAGAAAACATCGGCAACGGTGTCGCTTACTGCCCCCATTGCGACGGTCCTTTCTTCAAAGGCAAGGATGTTGCTGTGATCGGTGGCGGCAACTCCGGCATCGAAGCCGCGCTGGATCTGGCCGGCATTGTTAAATCGGTCACGGTGTTCGAGTTTATGCCGGAACTGAAAGCCGATCAGGTGTTACTCAACAAGGCCATTGAAAAAGCCAACATCAATATTCTGAAAAATGTGGCGACCCAGGAGATCAAAGCCAGCCAGGGTAAAGTGAGTTCGATTCAGTATCAGGACCGCGCCACCGAAACCCGGCATGAACTTGCCCTCGACGGCGTCTTTGTGCAGATCGGTTTGGTGCCCAACAGCGGATTCCTGGGTAACCTGGTCGAGCAGAGCCGGTTCGGCGAGATTGTGATCAATGAAAAGTGCCAGACCTCGGAAAGCGGCATCTACGCCTGCGGCGATGTCACCACGGTGCCTTACAAACAGATCGTGGTCGCTATGGGCGAAGGGGCCAAGGCCTCATTGTCTTCGTTCGAATACCTGCTAAGCGAAGGCGATCGGTTGCAAGCCCTGTACGATCACGAACAGACCGACAACATGGCCTTGGCTTCATAAGACCGAGCATTATCGTTGAATAATCTGGCAGGGGCCGAACGCCATACAACGGCCCTTAGCCATATTCCTCTCGACAATATAGGAAAGCGTTCAAGCAACACCCTTGAGGGATGGAGTCACCCCTTCTCCTCCCTCTTTTTTCTTGCTGCGCGAAATGTACTGCAACGATTATTGCCTACCACGACGGTTAACAACCCTTTCCTGCAATTGCCTTCACACCTCTTTACGCTCTGCTCTCTTTTTACTTTGGGTATCGCTCCTGGTTGCCTTAAACGGTTAGGCCGACTTGGCCGCCAACTGAGCCCTCGTCGACGACTGGGTCAGCCGCGTAAACAGCACCAGAGCAAAAGCCCCGAGGTACATCACCAGACCATAAACACCGGCCGCCGTCGCCAGTTCGGTTTTTTCCAGAAAGGTCAGCGCTATCAGAATCGCCAGCGTCGCATTTTGAATACCCACCTCGATGCCCAGGGTTAATGCGTTGGTGCGATTCTCATTGAACAGCCAGCCTAGCCCATACCCCATAAATGAGGCAGCCAGTGTCAGCAATACCGTTACGGGTAATAGGGTCGCTAAGGACTGCAACAAACTGTCCCACTCCTGAATAATGATCAGCACAATCATCAGCAACAAAAACAACGAAGAGAAACGACTAAAAAACGCCTCACTTTTCAGCGCAAAATGAACCGACCGGTGACGCACGGCCATACCGGCACCCACCGGTAACAAGGTGATCAGCAATAGGCCCAGGGTGGTTTCCAGCACGGAGAAATCTGTTCCGAGCGTAGGATCAAACCACTGCATGGCAAAACCGATCAGCAGTGGTGTGGTGACGATGCAGATCAATGTTGATAGCGCCGTCAGAGACACCGACAGCGCCAGGTTAGCCTTGGCGATATGACTGATAATATTTGAAGTCGTGCCACCGGGACAGGCGGCTACGATTACCAACCCAATGGCCATTGCTGGCGGCAACTGAAACAGGCTCAGTAACAGCAGTACCAGGCAGGGCAGCAACAGGATCTGACCAATCAATCCGATGATAATCACTTTCGGCTTGCGCCATAACTGGGTGAAGTCGCTGAGGGTCAGAGTCAACCCCATACCAAACATAATGATGGCCAGCGCCAGGGGCAACAGTATCTCCGTCAACAAGGTTGCTTGCATGGTTTCTCACTCTTTTTTTATTGTTGTGGTACTTCAGGTTGTTACCCATGCCTGGGCAAACATTCAGTCCTGATCATAGGCTCAGGCCTGGCGGTACTGACCGCTCCGCCAGGCTCTTCAGTAACGATTCTTTTGTGATCTCATCGTTACTGTAAAAAACTGTCGTCGCGGGCCAGCAGTTTTTCATACAGCGGCTGAAAATTACCCCAGGTGACGATATCAGACGCCGCAACGGTGCGGGTCTTTTCGGCGATCTCGTGGGGAATTTGCTGTAGCTCACCGGCGGCCTGGGCCAGCAACTGGCTGTGGCAGCAACTGTCCATCAAGACAAAATTGGCGCAGCAGGCATCAACGCTTTTGCCCACCGTCAACAGGCCATGATTCACCAGAATGGTGCCCACACCCTCGGCCAATGATTCGGCGATCAAATCCCCTTCGGATTGGCTGGAAACCACCCCGGTAAACTCTGAGAAAACGCCATGGTTATTGTAAAACAGACAGGCATCCTGAGAGATAGCCTTGAGCGGCTGGTTTAGCGCTGCGAAGGCTCGTCCGTACACCGTATGGGCGTGGGCCACGGCGTTCACATCCGGTCGATGGTGGTGAATGCGGGAATGAATAGCAAAGGCCGCGTTATTGATTGCCGAATGCCCTTCAACAATATTGCCCTGATGATCCACCCGCACCAGATCACTCACACACATTAAAGAGAAGTGCCGGGCGATGGGGTTGACCCAAAAGGTATGGGGGTCGATCGGATCCCGCACCGTTATATGCCCCGCCAGCCCTTCATCAAACCCTTGCTGGGCAAAAATTCGAAACGCCGCGGCCAGGCGTTGCTTGACGTGCAGCTGCTCCGCTTCTTTGCTCTCGAATACCGGGGGCATTGGGACTGAAAATTGCCGGGAACCGACCGTGAGATCTGCCACGGTTACCGCTTGTTTGGTCATCGCTCTTACTCTTATTGTTGGTAGAGCGTCTATCTTTCTGATTAAATGCCATGAATTCAAATGATAATAAATAATACAGATTCATGAATAACATTCATTCAAAGATGGATATGAACCTCTATCCATTATTGCTGGCCATTTACGACTGTCGCTCTATCTCACAGGCGGCAGAACAGCTTTATCTGACCCAATCCGCCGTCAGCCACTCGCTCAAACGGCTGCGCGTTCTGTTTAACGATCCCCTGTTTGAACGCGACGGGCGCCAAATGAGACCGACCCCCACCATGGTCACCATCTACCCCAAGGTGCTAAGTGCGGTACAGTCATTGAACGCCCTGCGGCAACAGCCTACCGAGTTCTCCCTGCAGGACCATCATCGCCATATTCGCCTGGGATTAAGAGACATACTGGAGATCCCCTTGTTGCCAAGGCTGAGCGCCGAACTGTTAACCAACGGTTCCCACCTGACGCTGCATACCGAGCAGTACCGGCTGGATCACCTTGAGCAACATTTCGCCGCCAACGAGGTGGATATTCTGGTTGATGCCATAACCCCGACTCAGGAAAAAATTCACTGCCAGCCGCTTTTTGACGAGCCCTTTGTGGTAGTGGTGCGAAACGCCCACCCCTACATCGAGCAACCGAATCTGGAACACTACCTGCGCTACCCGCATCTTAGGGTGTCGTTAAAAAAATCGGATTTGAATCTGGTCGACATGGCCCTGGCCCGACATCAGGCCCGCCGGAAAATCGTCGTCAATTGCGAGCACTACATCGCCGGCATTCAAACCGTACTCGCGACCGACCTGATAATGACCATGCCGAAAAGCTTTGCCCATGACCTGAAAGAGCAGTACCCAATCGAAGTGCTCGAAGCGCCTATCGAACTGCCCGCCATACCCGTTTGTATGTATTGGCATGAACGCAGCCATGGCGACCCGGTATTTATCTGGTTTCGGCAATTACTGAACGATCAGATTATCGCGCATTTTCGCTAAGGCATCTCTCTTAGAGGGCGGTCGCCACCTTACTGGCAGCAACACAAAGGAGGCGCCCAACTTCCCGCCAAGCAAACCCCCTTGGCACAATATCTCTTGCCAGACTAAATAGCGGCTTAGCTTCAATTCGCCTTTTCAGGATCATTACTGAATATTCCGGGTAACCTTGGGACTAGGACGGTTTCTCTCCCCGGGCGAGCATAGCCATAAAACGCTCAAAACGTTTCCGCCGGGTTTCCAGCTTTTTTGCGCTACCCAACCCATAAGCAATCACATAGCGACCCGACTTATTGAGCGTTTCAAAGTATTGCTTCGCTTGCGGCTGGCTGTCCAGTGCTGCAAGGAAATCCTCGGGGACTGTCATTTCGCTGGCCGAATAGGCCCGTTCCCACCGACCGTCCGCTTTGGCCGCACGGACATGCACGAGCCCTGATTCTTCCATCCGTCCTTCAGCGATCAAGCGCTCCGCATGCTCGCGATTTCTTTTTGACCAGTTACTGCGTGCCTTTCTGGGCGTAATGCGCTGCAAGTAAGCTTGCTCATCGATTGATTTCTTGATTCCGTCGATCCACCCCCAACACAAGGCCTCAACCACCACATCGTCCCAGGTTACGCTTGGAATTCCTGTGCCTTTCTTAAACAGCATCAGCCAAAGTTCGCTTTCAATCGCGTGATATTGCTCAAGCCACTGGCCAAGTTCTGCTGGCGTAGCAAAGGATAGTATTTTCTCTGGATCGGGTTCAGTCATAGGGATGGTTGTTTGGGTTTAAACAATTGCTTTTCAAAAAGATCAGGCTCAATAAGTCTGATCTTTTTGAAGTTTAAGGGATCTAGTTTAAGGAATCCGACCCTGATGCTTAACCCGATGCACTGAAGAGCTTATCGGACCACACAAGCAACAGGGGCGAAGCAGCTTTGGGATCTCTATATAAAGACTCAGTCGTACCCAGCTTCTGGATTCATGCCTATCTTTTCGGCTTCTGCAGAAATATATGGCCAATTGTTATCGCAAGCGGAATAACCTTCCATATAGCTATCCATATCCTTGGGTTTTAAACCCACCATTGATTCATTAAACGCCGGCAAACCCTCTTTACTTAACAAAGCATTCATCAACGTTTCTCTACCGGGCTCACCGGGGGAATAGCCGCCACCAAAGAAAGATCGATCAATACACTTTATAACACCCAGATATTTTGACAGCTGCTGATCGTCCATATCGCTTCGTGCAATGGCCGGTGTTGATAGGCAGGTGACAGACCACAGCACAGAAAAAAGCAATTTCTTCATTTTTTAATCCTTAGATTAGATGGGTCAATTTATTTTTATCAATGTTTATTTTACGCCGGTAACAGCATCGGATTTATAGTTGAGCCGTAGGCGGAACGAAAAAACTGTCGGTTTGCTTAGTCTTGTTAAGTTGCATTGCGCTGAACCACTTCGGGGAGCCAGATCAAGTCTGTCAGACCAACGTCAATACCGGACTGAGAAAATAATGTCGTAACTTGGCCTCGGTGATGCGCCTGATGATTAAAGAAGTGAGCCAGCGCCAACCAAAGCTCATATTGGAGCGGCTGTGGACTCACGATACTTGTATACCGAAGATTACCCCCCAATTCTTCTTCCGACAGTTTTTTGACAAATGACATTATCGACTCATCTGTATCGTTACGATCTTGCCGTAGAGCCGCGAATTCACTGTGAAGCTCTTGGTCTAAACTTCGAACGGAGAACGGGGCCCCAGTAAATCTCCCCATCCAGATTTTGTCCCCGACAAGAATGTGATTCAACGTACCGTGAATAGACTTAAAGAACGCACCACGGTCTAGCTTTCTCTCCGCATCGCTCATCTCCTTAGCACAGGCATAAATGCGCTTATTCATCCAGGAATTGTAGGAGGCCATATCTTGGGCGAGTTCGGGGGTCATGCTCGGAGCCTTTTGTGTAATTTAACGCCGCAAGGGAAGGCCGAAGGCCTGGAATGTAGGTCCAGCCCACGCAGTGGGCAGTGTTGCCTTGTTTTGTTATGCATTTTTTAGTTCATATATTAAGACAATTAATCCTATAAATACTGGAAACACTATTAGAGCTAGCTTTACACCTTTTTCATATTGTTTTTTTAGGTGCTCTCTGAGACGGGCTCTATCTTTAGCGGAAAGCTTATATCCACAGTGAGGGCAATTATCAGCCTCGTCATCAACTTTTAATCCGCAGCTTGGGCATGGCCCTTTTGGTTTTCGCTTAATGGCTACTTGGCCTGCTAAAGCTCCTAAATTATTCATTCCACTCCTTGTGCATAACGAAGCTGTAGAAAAACGATAACCGCTAAATCGTTATCCACAACCTGCATTCCTTTGTTTTCGATGCCAGTTATTTAACCAAATCCATTCAGCATAATCACCTCTTATGCGAGGAGATCGTGGTATTTCTGTTGATAGCTCTGTGACTAAACGATTGTTCCGTAATTCATTAGTTTTTCGATGTAATGGATCAGAGAGAACTGGTTAAGGGTTCTGAGCCCTTATGCTTTTATAAAGTAAGTTTTTGGCCCAGTATTCCGTGATGAAGCTCCGCGGGTTTCGCCCCGAAGACGACTTCATTTCTTTATTCGCCTGATAGCTGTCAAATGTCGGACCTGACCCCTTGGATGTGCTTGGATTGTTGTAGCGTGGCATTGGATACCTCATCTTTAGTTAGATGTTGGTATCCGTTAAAGCGGGTGAGGTTCACCAGTCCGTCAACATGCGCTTGTTAGTTGCTGTGCTTGATATTAAATATTTCATCCAAAACCTTTTCGCCTAGCTCAGTCGGTGCTAATTCATATGAGATTGAGCTATCGAAAGCATCTGAGCTTTGCTCCCAGTTAATGGCCTGAGACATAAGATCTTTAATGTCATCTACGAACATGGACATAGAATCATTGACTTCATAGGTATTGTAGTGTGTATTTTCGACCGTAATCTTACAGAGGCTTGCTAAGCCTTTTTCTATCACTGAATAAACTAACCGTTTTGCAATTTCTAACTGGTCAATGCTGCTACTGTCAGGGTATGCAATACGAACGTCACCAAGAACCTCGTAGAGTGGCACGCCGAAGTCAGTCATTTCAATCAACAAGGATCGTTCATCTTCTGACAATTTAAACTGGTCTAGATTCATGATCTGCAACTAACGCAGAGCTTAGCGGCGAGCTTGAGCGAGTCCACAGCCCACCGCGAAGCGGTGTATTTAGGGCTGTATTGCTACAGCGTTTTGTTAATGGTTTATTCAACCTCAGGATTGAATGTGTGTTCAGGGTAATACCTAAGTACTTTGTACATTTTTGGCACTCCTCGAACTGCCTCCACTTCCACGTCGACTAAATACGCTAACTCATGCCATGGTTTATCAAAGCTGGCAGGCGGATGTAACATATCTTCTTTAACTGCCAAATTTTCAAACACCACTTTCAAACTATTTTTGGAAATATCGTCAATAATAGCTCTGTTCCCAGTGTCTGAGTCGGTATCGAATTTGGCCTGATACCAGTACATGACTTTCATTTTGTGTATATGGTCTTCTGGCGTATCTAGCTGCTCAATCTTTTTTGCAACTTGGTTTTGAATCGCATTTGCTTCAGTAGAGTTAATAGTGAAATTATTAATTACAGTTCCGCCATCTGAAACATTAATATTCATTTGAGAGCCTTGGTCCTTTGCAACAGGCTCAACAAATTTATTCCATTCTTGTAGATCTTGCTTTGTGTAATCTTTCGGGGGAGTGTCTGATTTGCCTAAAAGCCATTTACATGTATCTTCTACAACTGACGCCCATTGAGCTAGAGAACCGCCTTCCCATAGAAGTGGGGCTATTGGCGCTGCCTGAGATACCAATTCGACGATAATTGAACCTTTTCTAACCTCTTTTATAAGAAGCTCAGAGCCAACGTCTAAATCTCTTTCAGTCTCAGATTCGATAAATTTATGGAATTGATGATTAAATGATAATAAAGAAAGCGATAGATCCTTTAGAGCTACCGGTTTTTCGTTATTAATCTTAATTTCCAGTTTTCGATCTAGGTCAATCTCTAAAATATTATTCATAGTTCCATTTGACCATTTACGCCTGTAGCACCAGCTAGTTTTAAGTTGATTGAGCGAGTAGCGAAAGCAGCTTAAAACTAGTCTGCGTGACTACCCTTGTTATGAGTTTTTACGTTATACCAACAAACTCTCTTACTATACGTATACCGTCCCACCATAAATATGCAGTTCCGCTACCACCACATGTAAAGCTCTCACTCCAAAAATTGTATTCAAACTTGGCGTAGAATGGTGCTATTAGATAAACACTTGTTTCAAGGTCATGCTCTGATTGATATGGATGTTTAATGTATATATGCATATCCACTTTGCTGTAGTACGAAATTTCCGGTTTGAGAAGTTCTAGACCGGATGGCTTAGGCGTATAGATCTTATCCGCTTCACCCAGACAATTCTCAGGTGTCTGCATTAAATCTGAGTTTACTACAGGTACAACGATCATCCACGAAACAAGATAAAGAGCAATTACCCCTGTAAAAATCCATTTAAGACTACGCTTCATGCGATTACTCATAACGCTTCAAGCAGCGACAGCCGTGCGCGAAGCGCGCTTTCAGCTGTCCAACCACGAAGTGGCGAGGCTGCCTTGACTTGTTATATTTTTGCACTGCAATACCCTGTAATGAACATGATTAAAGCAAACACCACAACAGCTGTAAGCGATACACCATATGGAATACGCCACCTCTTACCTCTGGCATTAAGGCCCTCACTGGTAAAAAACGGGTAAATAGGCCAAACAAAAAAATAGGGAAGAGTACGCCAGGTACTTGAGCCCGATTCTTCCTCATTGGTGAAAACCATAAAGGCACTTAAGAATAGCACCAGCATGAAGGCGAAAAGAATCCAGAAAAGGCTCTGCTCAAGCCCGTCCGAACAGTTATCAAGTGCAAGAATCAATTATCTCTCCGTAAACATAACGCCGTTACAGCGGTCAGGCGCCAGCGTGGTCCGGCGCACGAAGTGCGCGCACTGCTCAACCTTGTTATGACTTTGCACGCAATCTACCGCTTTAAGCGGCCTGTTTCTAATGTGCCATACATATTTTTAATAGCTTTTAATGCCGCAGAAAATACTAAAGGAAAAATTACGTAGATCATCAACCAGTAATCGATCAGATTAATTCCAGGAATTCTAAGCAACTGAAATGACGTATAAAGCAAACCTATAATTACAGGTATAGATAGTACCAACAACTTTATTTTGAAGGCTCTCGAAACATAAAAAACAGCCTTGCAAGCTTCACAAATAAATCGGTCGCTAATAATCGGAACGATTATTGATTTACTATCGCATTCAGGACACCGCCGTTTTAGCAATGAACCACCTCTAGTTATAACAGCTTAATCAAAAACCTATGACCTTATATCACTTTGGCTCTCCAACACCTGAAACCAAATGATGATCAACGGCGAAATGTTTAAATTATTAATACCTTATCAGATTATTCGTGAACCCGTCATTCGAGATACTGTGCCATCCCTGCTTTCTGGCTTGGCTCCTATATCCTGATGCGGTAGAAAGTAATCTATATATATCAACACGTTACAACTCACCCTTATTTGATCAAGAGAAAGGGTCTCTTATCTTGGCGATTTAACACATTTATACCTTCCAACAGCGCTGTATAAAAAACTGCACGATAAAATCATGAATGATACTCGCTGCTCAATACCGGAAAGACCCGTACGCTTTCTTGATCATTTTCGCTTGGACATCCGCCAACAAAGCCTGGCTTATTGAACCTCACTTCCAGGCAGACTTAACCCTCAATCCCTCAGCTAATTAATCGTTCAGGATTCGCCGTGGGACGAAGTCCATTGGCAGGCTCAAATTCTGGATGGAGAGTTTGTGAACCCTAAGGCCGGTTTCGTGAGTAACGGTGACAAACAGGAATGCTTTAATGCAGCGAAGAGCATGGACAGTCGAGAGCCACCTTTGCTTCGTTTCTTTGTCGCGCACAAAAAAACGAAGACACCTGTCAGGGGTTCCTCCCGACAAGCGAATGTCTTTACAGATTAAATGAAAGACGTTTTTCATGGAGAACAGGCACTGGATTGCACCTCTTGATCGCAACCCTGGCTTCCGCGATCTACCTACTTCCCTCGGGGATCGCTTCCGCCTTCCCTGGCTCTCGCGATCTGCCTACTTCCCCCGGGGATCGCTTCCGCCCTCCCTGGCTCTCGCGATCTGCCTACTTCCCCCGGGGATCGCTTCCG
>NZ_JAKSDZ010000038.1 GCF_023509475.1 Aestuariirhabdus haliotis
GAATCGCGGCACGTCTTTGCAGTAAGGTCTAGACCTTTCAAAAAGGCGTAACAAAGAGTCTGGGTTCGCCTGAAAGCCCCGTAGGGCGGTCCTAACATGGTTTCTCTCGGTGTTGAAGCCCTTGTTCAGGTCTCGACATGAACGGCGAGTATCGCCTTGATAAAAACCATTTTAGGATCCGCAGAGATCTATCCGAATGAATCAGAGGTGCCTTAAGTTAATGAGTGCTTCGCCGTACCCTTATCAGGTGCGGCTTCGATCGGTGTTCTAATCGGTTTGAGGAGTTAACGTCGAGGTGTTGGCCTTCAAATGGTCCAGTTCCGGGCTATCTCGACGTGGTGACTAGGAGGCGGTGCAGAGCGTTGATATCCGGTTTCGGCCTTCTCGTTTGGCTGTGTAGAGAGCTTGGTCCGCGCGCTGCAAGGTATCGTTGATATGTTCGTTGCCATTATAGGTGGCAACGCCAATGCTGGCTGTGACGGCAATTTCTTCCCCTTGAAAGTGACACTGCATGCTTTCAATCTGGCTGCGGATGCGCTCTGCCACCATCGCGGAGTTTTCCAGTCCGGAATCGCCCAGTAAAATCACAAACTCTTCACCGCCGAAGCGAAACAGCATATCAACATCTCGAATCGCCTGGCGAGCGCAATCCACGGCGTGCTTGAGAACGTGGTCACCGGCGTTGTGGCCATAGCTGTCGTTAATAGCCTTAAAGTGATCGAGATCCATAATCAGCAGGGAAAGGGGCTGCTTGCTACGACTGCAAACTTGCAGTTCCCGGCGCAGGGCATTGTCCATGGCGATCCGATTGCCAGCCCCGGTCAGTGGGTCAGTCAGGGATAGCTGGATTGCCTGGCGGTAGCTCAGGGCATTACGTAAGGGGTAGACCAGTTGGCCCAGAGTAGATTCGATGAGCTGTAGCTCATCTTCATTAAAGCGCTGGCGACGGCTAAAGCTGATCTCGCCATTAAAATCTTTTTCGGTTAACAATCGATAGCTGCAGCTATGGGCCGAGCGGCGTCCAAGGGTCAGTTCAATCGCTTCGGTGCCGTGACGGTACTCTATGCCGTCAATGTTGAGAGCAGAATTCAGCTCCTGGAAAAACAGCGACAGTTGTTGCTCCAGGTCCAGAGTGGTTTGCAATCTACGCGACAGACGCTCATTGAGCTGCTCTTGAAGCGATTTGCGGTTTTTCAGCGCCTGATTGGCTAAACCCAGGGTGTGCGGTGCTGTAAAAAGCTTCACATTGTCCTGGCCTAGCTTGCTGCTGCTTCGCGCTGTTGGTCCCATGATTTTGCCTCTGTTTATACTGACATAGCCTTATCGGTTATCAGTTAGCAAGCTAAAATCATGCCATCAATGGGTTTGTTTTTTATAAATGCTTTAAAATCAATTGGTTAGGTTGTTTGTGTCATTTTTTTTGACGCTTTATAATTCCGGGCGGCAGCTTTATGACGCAAGAATCGGCAGGTGTTTCGCCCAAAGTGACAATTTTTTGTCACTTTGGGCGGCAAGGCGTTGCCGGTGGTTATTGGGCGTTCATGGCCTGGCCGTTAACACCAATGCTGTCGTCACCCATCAGGTAAAGGTACAGGGGCAGGATCTCTTCCGGGCTGGGCAGGGTTTCGGGGTTTTCGGCAGGGTAGGCTGTCGCCCGCATGCTGGTGCGAGTAGCTCCGGGGTTGATGCTGTTGATGCGCAATGTAGAGTCCCCTTCGACCTCGTCGGCCCAGACCTGCATCATACCTTCGGTGGCAAATTTGGTAATAGCATAGCCTCCCCAATATGCACGTCCCTTGCGGCCAACACTGGATGAGGTGAATACTAGTGAACCGCTTTTTGACTCGGTTAATAAAGGGATCAGTGCTTTACTCATCAGAAACTGTGACGTCAGGTTGACCTGTACCAGGCGGTTCCACATGGTGCTGTCGTACTGCTCGAGAGGTCCGAGTTGTCCTAATGCGCTGGCATTGTGGAGCAGGCCGTCCAGGCGACCGAATTCCTGATCAATTTGAGATGCGAGGTCGGCGTAATCTTTCTCGGTGGCGGTTTCAAGGTTCAATGGACACTCGACCGGTGTCGGGTACCCGGCGGCCTCAATTTCGTCATAGACGGCTTCCAGCTTCTTGGCTGTTTTGCCGACCAGGATCACCGTGGCACCGTGCTGGGCAAAGCTGATTGCCGCGGCCTTGCCAATTCCGGCTCCTGCGCCTGTGACCAGAATAATTTTGTCCTTCAGCAGGTTGTCTTTAGCTTGATAATCGAACATGAGTAGCCCTTGCGGCGAAAATAACTGGTTATTGGCTCGGTATTATATCGATTTGCGGCATTAGGTACGAGAATAGGGTCTGGTGGGGGATGGGGCTTGCCAATCAAGCCGTTCAAGCCAGGGCAGTATTTCGTTAGCGTGATGAACCTGGTGGGTAGCCTGCCACTGTTGCCAGTCGATGTCGTCGTCGAGGTAGCCATAAAGTGCTGCGATGGTTGGCATGCCGGCGTTATGGCCAGCCTGGATGTCTCGCTCGTGGTCGCCAATGTAGATGGTTGAGGCGGGTGTGCAGGATGCCTGCTTGCAGGCGAGGAGCATAGGCTCGGGATGGGGCTTTGTATGGCTGACTTGATCGGGGCAGACAACGGTGGCGCAACGAGACAGATAACCTAGCTTTTCCAGCAGCGGGTTGGTGTAGCGGCTGGGTTTATTGGTTACTACTCCCCAGCTTATGCTCCTGAATTCCAGTTCGGATAAAAGGTTGTCGATGCCTGCGAAGGCGCGGGTTTGTTGCCCAAGCTGTGCTTCATACAGGTCAAGTAATTTTTGGCGAAGGGATTCGAAGCCGGGTTCACCTTCCTGGATGTCAAACCCTAATGTGATCAGGGCCCGGGCTCCGTTCGATACCGTGGCCCGGATAGCTGCGTCGGCTAGGGTTGGGCGTTGTTCGTCCGCTAGCAGCTGGTTGAGTACTGTGACAAAGTCGGGGGCGGTATCCAGTAGGGTGCCGTCGAGGTCAAACAGCACGCAATCCAGAGAGGTGTTAGTCATCCTGCTTGGACCTTTGGCTGTGAACCAGGTAGTTGACGTCGACATTGTCTCCGAGTCTGTAAATTCTGGTGAGGGGGTTGTAGCTCATGCCGGTTATTTCCCGGGTTTGCAGCCCGGCTTCTCGAATCCAGTTGCCCAGTTCTGAGGGTCGAATGAATTTATCGAAGTCGTGGGTTCCCTTGGGCAGCAGTTTTAATAAATATTCGGCCCCAATAATGGCAAACAGATAGGCCTTGGGGTTGCGGTTGATGGTGGAGAAAAACACCTGTCCGCCCGGTTTGACCAGTTCGTGGCAGGCTCGAATAACCGAGGCGGGATCGGGAACGTGCTCCAGCATTTCGAGACAGGTAACGACGTCGAAGCTGGAGGGCTGGAGGGCGGCCATCTCTTCTACCGTGCATTGCTGATAGTCAACCTTGACGCCGCTTTCCAGGCTGTGGAGGCGGGCCACAGCCAAAGGAGCTTCGCCCATGTCTATGCCTGTAACGTCTGCTCCGCGTTGCGCCATAGACTCGGACAGGATTCCGCCGCCGCAGCCCACATCAATGACTCGTTTGCCCGCCAATTGGCAGCGTTCGTCAATAAAGTTCAAGCGCAAAGGATTGATTTGATGCAGCGGTTTGAACTCGCTGTCCGGGTCCCACCAGCGACTCGCTAATGCTTCAAATTTGGCGATCTCGGCCCGGTCAACGTTGCGGGTATTGGTCGGTTGCTGTGTGTCGGTCATAAGGTAAGTGTGTCTTATTGGCTGTCTTTGATCAGCTCGGCCCAGTTGCGGGCGCGGCTGATGATGCGGGTTGAATCCAGGGTCAGTGTTTTGCGGTCTTCGAGCAAAAGCTCGCCGTTCACCCAAACGTGGCTTACCTGGCTGGGGTCGGTGGCGTACACCAGTTGTGATAGTGGGTTATAGAGTGGCTGACTTTCGATCGCTGACAGATTGATGGCGGCAATGTCGGCGGCTTTGCCGATTTCCAGGCTGCCGGTGTATGCGTCGATACCCAGGGCTTTGGCGCCATTGATCGTGGCCATCTCTAGTGCGCTGTGGGCATCAATGGCGCTGGCATCGTTGCTGATCGCTTTTGCCAGCAGGGCGGCGTTGCGCATCTCGCCCAGCATATCGAGCCGGTTGTTGCTGGCGGCGCCGTCGGTGCCTAGCGCGACGTTGACTCCGGCGCCATGCAGTCTACCCACGGGGCAAAAGCCGCTGGCTAATTTCAGGTTGGAATTGGGGCAGTGCACTACATGGGCGTTGTTTTGGCGCATCAGCTGAATGTCGCGGTCGTCCAGTTGCGTCATATGGACGCATTGCAGTCGAGGTCCCAATAGTCCGAGGTCGTGCAGGCGCTGGATGGGGCGCCGGCGATCAGCCAGAAAAGCATCTCGCAGTTCCTGGGCGGTCTCGTGCAGGTGGATCTGTACCGGGCAGTCGAGCTCTTCCGAAAGGGTGACGATCCGCTGCAGGGGAGCATCGGAAACCGTGTAGGGGGCGTGAGGGCCAAAGGCGATATTGATCAGCTGCTGGCTGCCAAAGTCGTCGATCAGCTCGAGCCCTTTATGGATGTAATCGTCCGCGTCTCGGGCCCAGGCGGTCGGGAAGTCCAGAACCGGGAAGCTGATCTGGCAGCGCATGCGTGCATCGTGAGCGGCTCGGGCGGCAACATCGGGAAAGAAGTACATGTCGCTGAAGGTGGTAGTGCCGCAGCGTAGCATTTCAAGCATGGCAAGTTGGGTGCCATCCTGTACGAATTCTTCGTTCACCCATTGCGCTTCGGCAGGCCAGATATGGTCCTGTAGCCAGGTCATCAGCGGCAGGTCGTCGGCAAGTCCGCGGAACAATGTCATGGCGGCATGCCCGTGCGCGTTAATCAGCCCGGGAATCAGCAGGTGGTCTTGCAGGCTATAACGTTTATCGCTGTGATAATGCTTGTCCACCTCGGCGGTAGGGAGCAGGGCGATAAGATGTCCATGCTGGATCACCAGGCTGTGATTGCTCAGTATCTCCTTGCTGGCATTGACGGGGATTATCCAGCCAGCATCAATGATGTTGTCGGCATGGGTTGTAGTCTGTGTCATTGATTATTCATCCTGCTCGGCGAGTTGCGAGTATACCCGACATTTTGTCAGTTGAGAGCATTTCTTGTATCGTGGTTTGCGCTTCAGGATGGCGATGTCGGCAGAGGTTTGATTTCTATATTAGCTCTGTGTTGCGGATATCCAGAGCGCCAGTTATCAGCAGATAAGGAATGGTTTTGACGGGACAAAAACAGCGTTGCGATGCAGTTGTTTGGGAGGCGGAGGTGCTGTGTCTGTTGGATCAGCGTTTGCTGCCTGGTGAGGAGCGTTATTTGCACTATCGCCAGGCTTCGGGTGTTGCCAAAGCCATTAAAGATATGGTGGTCCGGGGCGCTCCCGCAATTGGTATTGCCGCAGCCTACGCTGTGGTGCTTTCGCTCAGGGAGCATGTTGATGATTCCCAATGGCAAGAACGGGTAGCGACCGATATTTCAGGTTTGCGGCAGAGCCGGCCAACGGCGGTAAACTTGAAGTGGGCGCTGGATAGAATGCAGGATTTGATCGCCTCCAGCGGTAGTGCAGTCGAGGCTTGCGTTCTTGTTGAGCGTGAGGCGATTGCCATTCATGAGGTCGATCGGCGGAATAACCAGCATATGGGCGTTCTGGGGGTGGCGACAATCAGGCGCTTAAGTGGTGAGGGTCCGCATCGTTTTATGACGCATTGCAATGCGGGGGCTTTGGCCACTGGCGGCTATGGGACGGCGCTTGGGGTGATTCGCAGTGCCTGGCAGGAAGGGGTGCTCGAATTGGTCCATATGGATGAGACGCGGCCCTGGTTGCAAGGTTCCCGCTTGACTGCCTGGGAGCTTTTGCGAGAAGGCATTCCGTCGGTGTTGAATGCCGATGGTGCTTCAGCCCATATTATCCGTCAGCAGAAAATTGCCTGGATTGTGGTCGGGGCGGATCGTATTGCGGCTAATGGTGATGTTGCCAATAAAATAGGGACCTATGGTCTGGCTATTCTTGCTCACCACCATGGTGCGAAGGTGATGGTGGTTGCCCCAACGTCCACGGTAGATATGAGCCTGGCCAGTGGTGAGCAGATCCCGATCGAAGAGCGCGCAGCCGATGAGTTGTTGAGCTATGGGGGGGAGCTTCTGGGGGTAGAGGGTTGCCCGGTGGCTAATCCGGTGTTTGACGTCACGCCGGCAGATTTGGTCGATGTTCTGGTGACTGAAAAGGGGGTGGTTGAGCACCCCGACAGCGCCAAAATGCACTCTTTGATGCAATCCGGGTCTGTCACTTAATTGCTGGTGGATTTGTGAACAGAAGCTGGTTGTAAATCATACGGTTATAGGTCTGGCACATATACAGTCATAGGTGCTTCGGGTATAATCTCGCGTCTTTGATTATCGCTATTCGGGGGCCGTTTGGTGGGCAGTGCGAGTGAGTCGTGCTGAGTCGCTATTCGGGTGCAGCCCCTGCACAGATAAAGGAATCTGATCCGTAATGGGTGAAATCGCCAAAGAAATTCAGCCGGTCAATATTGAAGAAGAGCTGAAGCAGTCATACCTCGACTATGCCATGAGCGTTATTGTTGGGCGGGCCTTGCCCGATGTTCGGGACGGCTTGAAGCCAGTGCACCGTCGAGTGCTCTTCGCCATGAGCGAGTTGAATAACGACTGGAATAAGCCCTATAAGAAGTCTGCCCGTGTGGTCGGTGATGTCATTGGTAAATATCACCCTCATGGTGACTCGGCGGTATACGACACCATTGTGCGCATGGCCCAGCCTTTTTCCATGCGTTATACCCTGGTCGATGGTCAGGGTAACTTTGGTTCGGTTGATGGCGATTCTGCAGCGGCCATGCGATACACCGAAATTCGTATGGAAAAAATCTCCCACGATATTCTGGCCGATCTCGATAAAGAAACCGTCGACTTTGTCCCCAACTACGATGGTACCGAGCAAATTCCGGCCGTTATGCCGACCCGTATCCCTAACCTGTTGGTCAATGGCTCATCGGGTATCGCCGTGGGTATGGCAACCAATATTCCTCCTCATAACCTCAGTGAAGTGGTCAAGGGCTGTCTGGCCCTGATTGATGATCCTGACATCGATATCGATGGTTTGATGGAATACATACCCGGCCCTGATTTCCCTACGGGTGCCATTATTAACGGTAAGGCCGGAATTCTGCAGGCCTATCGCACCGGTCGTGGCCGTATCTATATTCGCGCCCGTGCCGAAGTCGAAATTGATGAAAAGCGTAACAAGCACACCATTATTATCCATGAGTTGCCTTACCAGCTGAACAAGGCTCGCCTGATTGAGAAGATCGCCGAGCTGGTCAAAGAGAAGAAGATCGAGGGTATCTCCGAGCTGCGCGACGAGTCCGATAAGGATGGTATGCGCGTGGTGATCGAGCTGCGACGTGGTGAAGTGGGCGAAGTTGTACTCAATAATCTCTATGCCCAAACCCAATTGGAAACCGTGTTCGGTATTAATGTCGTGGCCCTGGTGGATGGACAGCCGCGCATTCTTAATCTGAAAGAAATGTTAGAAGCCTTTGTGCGTCATCGTCGTGAGGTGGTGACTCGCCGTACGGTGTATGAGCTGCGAAAAGCTCGTGAGCGTGGGCATCTTCTGGAAGGGTTGGCCGTTGCCCTGTCTAATATCGATCCTGTGATCAAAATGATCAAGGAATCCCCGACGCCACAAGAGGCCAAAGAGCGTTTGATGGCAACCGCATGGGACGGTGGCTATGTGTTGTCTATGCTGGAAAAAGCCGGTGCCGATGCTTGTAAGCCTGATGATCTGCCCGAACAGTATGGCCTCAAAGAGGGCGGTAAGTATCATCTGTCTCCAGCGCAGGCTCAGGCTATCCTAGAAATGCGCTTGCACCGCCTGACCGGCCTGGAACATGAAAAACTGATCGCCGAGTATAAGGATCTGCTGGAAAAAATTGCCGAGTTGATGCTGATTCTTTCCAGTCCCGAGCGTTTGCTTGAGGTGATTCGTGAAGAGCTGGAAGCGGTACTGGAGCAATATGGTGATGAGCGTATGACCGAGATCATAAGCTCGCGTCGCGACCTCACCGTTGAAGATCTGATTACCGAAGAAGATATGGTTGTGACGATCTCTCATGGTGGCTACGCCAAGACAACACCGCTCGATACCTATCAGGCGCAGAAGCGAGGCGGGCGCGGCAAGTCAGCGAGCGCGGTTAAAGATGAGGATTTTATCGAGCATATGCTGGTGGCTAACACCCATACGCAGATCCTCTGTTTCTCCAGTCGCGGCAAGGTGTATTGGCTCAAGGTTTATGAAATTCCTCAGGCGGGCCGTACCTCACGGGGACGTCCGCTGGTCAACCTGTTGCCGCTTGAGGCGGATGAACGCATTACGGCAATTCTGCCCGTCGAAGAGTATACCGAAGGCCATTATGTCTTTATGGCAACCACTAACGGTACGGTTAAGAAAACGCCGCTGGAGCAGTTTGCCAAGCGTCGCAGCAGCGGTTTGATCGCGCTGGCGCTGGATGAGGGTGATACCCTGATGGGCGCCGCCATTACCGATGGCGAGCGTGATGTCATGCTGTTCAGTAACTCCGGTAAAGCGATTCGTTTCAATGAGAAAGACGTACGTACCATGGGTCGAACGGCACGCGGAGTGAGAGGTATTCGCCTGGCGGACGGCTTCAAAACCATTTCCCTGATTATCCCGGAAGAGGATAGCCAGATTCTGACAGCCAGCTTGAATGGTTATGGCAAGCGAAGTCTGGCCAGTGAGTTCCCGCTACGCGGACGTGGCGGTCAGGGTGTGATCGGAATGCAAACGACTGAGCGTAATGGTGAGATGGTTGGCGCGGTTAAGGTCGTTGATGGCGAAGAGATTATGTTGATCACCGATCAGGGTACGCTGGTGCGAACCCGGGTTGATGAGGTGTCTGTCCAGAGTCGAAATACTCAGGGCGTGACCTTGATCAAGCTGTCTGGAGGTGAGCATCTGGTTGGTATTGAGCGTGTTGATGAGCCTCAGGACGAAGAATACGAAGACGAGGATGATACCGAGGAATAGTGGTGTCGAGAGGGCGATCAGCAATGATCGCCCTCTTGTCCATTAAGCTGGCGACATAAGACATGAGTCGACTTTATAACTTCTGTGCTGGTCCGGCTGCGCTGCCTACCGAGGTTCTGGAAAGAGCCCAGCGAGAGATGCTGGACTGGGGAGGTTTGGGCCTTTCGGTGATGGAGATGAGTCACCGCAGTGACGAATTTCAGTCTATCGCTAAAGCGGCTGAAGCTGACCTTCGCGAACTGCTTCAGGTGCCTGATGACTACCGGGTCTTATTTATTCAAGGCGGGGCTACTGCGCAGTTCTCTGCTGTGCCCTTGAATCTGATGGAGCTTGGCGGAGAGGCGGATTATCTGGATACCGGGCTTTGGTCGGGTAAAGCGATTGATGAGGCGCGCCGTTTCGGCAAAGTTAATGTGGTCGCCAGCGGTAAATCCCTGGCCTACAGTTCCATTGCGAGTCAGGATAATTGGCAGATAAGCGAGCGGGCATCGTATTTCCATTACACGCCCAATGAAACTATTGGTGGTCTGGAATTATTTGATATTCCTTCCTGTTCGCAGGCGCCTCTGATTGCGGACATGTCTTCCACCATTCTGTCGCGCCCTGTTGATGTGTCCCGCTTCGGTTTGATTTATGCGGGGGCGCAGAAAAATATCGGCCCGGCCGGATTAACTTTGGTTATTGTGCGGGAAGATCTTTTGGGTAAGGCTCAGGCCGGTGTTCCAAGAACCATGAATTATCAGCTGATTGCTGATCATGAATCCATGTTGAATACCCCACCGACTTATAGCTGGTATTTGGCTGGTTTGGTGTTTCAATGGCTAAAGCATCAAGGTGGCTTAGGGGTGATGGCGGAGCGCAATCAGCGAAAAGCTGAAAAACTCTATGCCGCCATTGATCGTTGTGGGCTGTATGGCAGTTGCGTTGATTTGAGCTATCGATCTTCGATGAATGTGCCTTTTACCTTGAAAAATAAGGCGCTGGATGATCCTTTTTTGAGTGGTGCCAGGGAGCGAGGTTTGCTCAATTTGAAGGGGCATCGTTCTGTGGGTGGAATGCGCGCGAGCATCTATAATGCCGTGTCTGAGGCGGCTGTTGATGCTTTGGTGAGCTATATGAATGAATTTGACAAACAGTATGGATAAGCGGATGTCTGAAGAGAAACAGTTACAAATGTTGCGGGATAAAATCGACGCGATTGATTCTGATATTCAGCAGCTGATTAATCAGCGAGCCTCCTGTGCCCAGGAAGTCGCAACCGTGAAACAGGATGGTGGAGAGACTGATGCGTTGTTTTATCGCCCTGAGCGTGAAGCTCAGGTGCTTCGGCGCGTTATGGAGCGAAATGCCGGACCTCTGAATGATGAAGAAATGGCGAGGCTGTTTCGTGAAATTATGTCGGCTTGCCTCGCATTGGAACAGCCGGTCAAGGTAGCTTTCCTTGGACCTGAGGGTACTTTCACACAGGCAGCAGCGTTGAAGCATTTCGGTCATTCGGCGGTAGCGGTTCCCATGTCGTCCATTGATGAGGTGTTCAGGGAGGTCGAGGCGGGCGCGGTAAATTATGGCGTGGTTCCCGTTGAAAACTCTACCGAGGGTGTGATCAACCATACCCTGGATAATTTTATGGATTCGAGCCTCAAGATATGTGGTGAGGTTGAGCTCCGTATTCATCACCATTTTATGGTTGCCGAAACCACCCGTAAGGACAAGATTTCGCGAATTTATTCCCATGCGCAATCGTTGGCCCAATGCCGTAAATGGCTAGACTCCCATTATCCTGGGGTGGAGCGTGTTGCGGTAAATAGCAATGCGGAAGCGGCCCGTCGTATTAAAGGTGAGTGGCACTCGGCGGCCATTGCCGGTGATATGGCGGCTGAGTTGTATGGCTTGGAAAAAATTGCTGAGAAAATCGAGGATCAGCCCGATAATTCAACGCGTTTCCTGATCATAGGCACCCAGGAAGTACCTGAAAGTGGTGATGATAAAACCTCAATTATGGTCGCGATGCGCAATCAACCGGGTGCTTTGCACGACTTGTTGGAGCCTTTCCGTACCGAGGAGGTTGATCTGACCCGAGTTGAAACACGACCTTCCAATACTGGGGCCTGGAACTATGTGTTCTTTATCGATTTTATGGGGCATGTCGACGAGCCTCGTATTGCTCAGGTTATGCGACAGGTAGGTGTAACGGCATCCGATTTGAAAGTGTTGGGTTCGTATCCTCAGGCAGCGCTTTAATTGATGATGAAGGTTTCTTCTTCACAACCCCGTTTTGGCGCTCTGCTGGTTATCGGGCTTGGATTGATTGGCGGCTCTTTTGCTGCGGCCATAAAAAAGTCGGGAGTCTGTCGACAGGTGTTGGCTTGCGACAGTGATATCCAATCCCTTCGGATTGCCAAGGCGCAGGGCATTATCGACGATTATGCCGAGCGGTTCGAGGAGGGGGTCGTCCAGGCCGATATTATTATGTTGGCGGTGCCCATTCTGAGTATGGATGAGGTGCTGCTGGAGCTGGCCAGGTATGACCTGACTGGGAAAATCATTACCGATGCAGGGAGTTCGAAGCGTTCCTTGCTGGCAGCTGCAGAGACGGCCTTTGGTGAAATCCCCCCCAATCTGGTACCGGGACATCCAATTGCAGGTTCGGAGAAGAGTGGAGTCCTGGCGGCTCATGCGGAACTGTTTTGTGATCATAAGGTGTTGGTAACGCCTCACGCTATGATCGACCGTCAGGCCTTATCGGTAGTGAAAGAATTATGGCTTTCGACGGGGGCCGAGGTGCTCGAAATGGATGTTCAGCGCCATGATGAGGTGCTGGCGGCTACCAGTCATTTGCCTCACTTGCTGGCGTTTTCCCTGGTCGATACTTTGGCAACAGAACGAGACAATCAGGACATCTTCCGGTACGCTGCCGGCGGTTTTCGCGACTTTACTCGCATAGCAGCGAGTGACCCTACCATGTGGCACGACATCTTTATTGCCAACAAAGATGCTGTTTTACGTGCCCTGAAAGACTTTACCCTGGACCTTGATAAGCTTCGTTTGGCGATCGAGTCAGAGGATGGTCAATACATGCTGGGTGTGTTTACCCGGGCTAAAGTCGCGCGGGATCACTTTACAAAAATGCAATCACGAAAGGCTTATATGGATTCCATGACCCAACAAGATATCAGTTTTATCGCTCGACCCGGCGGTTCAGTGCGCGGGGAAATTCGCGTGCCAGGGGATAAGTCGATCTCCCACCGCTCCATCATGCTTGGCTCCCTCGCCGAAGGCGTTACCGAGGTAGAAGGTTTTCTGGAAGGGGAGGACAGTCTCGCTACCTTACAGGCGTTTCGCGATATGGGGGTTGTTATTGAGGGACCACACCAGGGTAAGGTTACTATTTATGGCGTTGGGATGAAGGGCCTTAAGCCTGCGCCCGGGCCTCTTTATCTGGGCAACTCTGGAACCGCAATGCGCCTGTTCTGCGGGCTTTTGTCAGGGCAATCATTTGATGTGACCCTAACCGGTGATGAATCCCTTTCATCCCGCCCTATGGGGCGAGTTGCTAACCCTTTGGCAGAAATGGGCGCTGTGATTGAGGCCCAGGCTGAGGGGCGACCTCCTCTTAATATAGAAGGGAATAAGCAGCTTCGAGGTATCGATTATGTCATGCCAATGGCGAGTGCTCAGGTTAAGTCATGCCTTCTGTTGGCCGGCATGTACGCCGAAGGCGAGACCCGGGTTACTGAGCCTGCGCCGACACGAGATCATACCGAGCGAATGCTGGGCGGTTTTGGTTATCCGGTAACGGTAGAGGGTAATCGTGTCACTTTGACAGGCGGCGGTTCGCTCAAGGGTTGCCGAATCGAAGTACCTAGTGATATCTCCTCGGCGGCATTTTTTATGGTAGCTGCTTCGATTGCCCCGGAATCAGAGTTGGTGATTGCTCACGTCGGTATCAATCCAACCCGTATTGGAGTGATCAATATCTTGCGTCAAATGGGTGCCGATTTGACCCTGGAGAATCAGCGTGAAGTGGGTGGCGAACCGGTGGCAGATATTCGAGTCCGCTCATCACAACTCAAGGGTATAGAAATCCCCGAAGATCAGGTGCCCTTGGCCATTGATGAGTTCCCGGTACTTTTTGTCGCTGCGGCTTGCGCCCAAGGAAAAACAGTTCTAAAGGGTGCAGAAGAGCTACGAGTGAAAGAAAGTGACCGCATCCAGGTGATGGCTGATGGTCTTGAGGTGTTGGGTGTTAGTTTGAAAACCCGTCCAGATGGCATCGAAATTGAGGGCGGCAAACCTTTCGGTGGCGGTGAAGTAGAAAGCCATGGTGATCATCGGATTGCGATGGCTTTCGCCGTTGCTGCACTGCGTGCCAAGGGTGAAATTCGTATTCGAGACTGTGCGAATGTGGCCACCTCTTTCCCTAACTTTGTGGAGCTGGCCCAGTCGGTTGGCTTTCAATTGCAGACGCGAGAGTAAGCAATGAGTGATCAATCAATAACTCGTATGCCGGTCATTACCATTGATGGCCCTGGCGGTTCAGGCAAGGGCACTATCAGCGGATTATTGGCGCGCAAGCTGGGCTGGAACCTGCTTGATAGTGGTGCGCTTTATCGGCTGGTTGCGCTGTCGGCGCAAAATCACGAGGTGGCGCTGGACGATGAAGACTCATTGCGAGTAATGGCCGAGCATCTCGATGTTCAATTTGTTACTGCCGATGATGATGCCCTGCAAGTTATTCTTGAGGGTGAACAGGTCGGCAAAGCCATGCGCACGGAAGACTGTGGGGTGGCGGCTTCGCGTGTTGCTGCGCTGCCCGATGTGCGAACTGCATTGCTCAAGCGTCAACGAGCTTTTGCCGAATCCCCGGGTTTGGTGGCTGATGGGCGTGATATGGGGACTGTGGTTTTCCCTCAGGCCCCCTTAAAAGTATTCCTTACGGCCAGCGCCGAGGTGCGCGCCGATCGGCGTCAACGCCAGTTGCAAGAGAAGGGTATTGATGTTAGCATTCAGCGCCTTTTGGCTGATATCCAGGAGCGGGACGAGCGCGATATGAATCGGGCTGTTGCGCCATTGAAGCCTGCAGATGATGCGGTTCAGTTGGATAGCACCAAATTGACCATAGATGAAGTACTCGAACGAGTGTTAGAAGAAGTCGCCAAGCGCGGTTTGATCTGACGCTCGTCACAGGGGGTGCAAAGCCGTAGCGCCAGAGACGCGGCATTGCGCCCTTTTGCCATTTGACCCCGCACGCTGGCAGTGTGGTGGAGGCTGATCAGAATTTTTCTAGTTCTGCTAAGCCGTAGACATTGATATAACAGGAATCAAAATGAGCGAAAGCTTTGCAGACCTTTTTGAAGAGAGCCTAAAAGGCCTCGATATGAAGCCAGGTGCCATCATCAGTGGCCTGGTAGTAGACATCGATAGCGACTGGGTAACCGTTCACGCGGGCCTGAAGTCTGAAGGTGTTATTCCCCGCGAGCAGTTCCTGAACGAAAGCGGCGAACTGACCATCGCGGTTGGTGATGAGGTACAGGTAGCGCTGGACGCAGTTGAAGATGGTTTCGGTGAAACCAAGCTGTCCCGCGAGAAGGCCAAGCGCGCTGAAGCGTGGAAGGTTCTTGAAGCTGCTTGCGAAGCCGAAGAGATTGTTAAGGGTGTTATCAACGGTAAGGTCAAAGGTGGCTTTACGGTTGATGTTAACTCTATCCGTGCCTTCCTGCCGGGCTCCCTGGTTGACGTGCGTCCTGTGCGTGATACCACTCACCTGGAAGGTAAAGAGCTTGAATTTAAAGTTATCAAGCTGGATCAAAAGCGTAATAACGTGGTTGTTTCTCGTCGTAGCGTTCTTGAGACCGAGAACAGCGCTGAGCGTGATGCCCTCCTTGAATCCTTGCAAGAGGGTCAGGAAATCAAGGGTATCGTCAAGAACCTTACCGATTACGGTGCGTTCGTTGACCTCGGTGGCGTTGACGGCCTGCTGCACATTACCGATATGGCCTGGAAGCGCATCAAGCATCCAAGCGAAATCGTCAATGTGGGCGATGAAATCGACGTTAAGGTGTTGAAGTTTGATCGCGAGCGTAACCGTGTTTCTCTTGGCCTGAAGCAGTTGGGTGAGGATCCATGGGTAGCCGTTAAGAACCGTTTCCCAGAAGGTGCTCGCACCACTGGTCGCGTAACCAACCTGACCGATTACGGCTGCTTCGTTGAGCTGGAAGAAGGTGTTGAAGGTCTGGTACACGTATCTGAAATGGATTGGACCAACAAGAACGTTCATCCTTCCAAGATTGTACAGGTGGGTGACGAAGTTGAGGTTCAGGTTCTGGATATCGACGAAGAGCGTCGTCGTATCTCTCTGGGTATCAAGCAGTGTAAAGCTAACCCATGGGAAGAGTTCTCCAGCAACTTTAATAAAGGCGATCGCATCAGCGGCAGCATCAAGTCCATCACAGACTTCGGTATCTTTATCGGTCTGGACGGTGCTATCGATGGTCTGGTTCACCTGTCCGATATCTCCTGGAACGAAGTGGGCGAAGAAGCCGTACGCAACTACAAGAAGGGCGAAGAGCTGGAGACTGTTATCCTGTCTATCGACCCTGAGCGTGAGCGTATCTCTCTGGGCATCAAGCAGTTGGAAGACGATCCATTCTCCAACTACGCTGCCGCCAATGAGAAAGGCACTATCGTTAACGGTGTAGTGAAAGAAGTTAATGCCAAGGCGGCGACTATCACTCTGGCCGAAGACGTTGAAGGTACATTGCGCGCTTCTGAAATCAGCCGTGACCGCGTCGAAGATGCGACCAACGTGTTGAAAGAAGGCGATGCGGTTGAAGCCAAGATTGTTAGTGTTGATCGCAAGAACCGTGTGATCAGCCTTTCTATCAAAGCGAAGGACCAAGCCGACGAGAAAGCAGCAATGAAAGAGCTGCGCTCTCAGGAAGTGACTTCTTCCGGACCAACCACCATCGGTGACCTGATCAAGGCGCAGATGGGCAACAAGGAGTAAATCTCTCCCTGTTGTGAAAAAGGCACCTTAGGGTGCCTTTTTTGTTGCTGGAAACTGAACCTTGCTTTGTCTCATGGCAGGGTTTTCTGTGCAGGGCACTTATGCTGTCGAAGAGGGCTGGCCAGGGATTGAAATAGCGGTCACTTGCCAATACTTGCTACAAAACAGGGCATAAAATCCCATCCGTGAGTCATTCTCACTCAAGTATTTGTAATATATTCTTAATAATCAAACAGTTACTTGATTTATTTATAGCGATTAGCTATTTTTAACGGATCCGTGATGAGGGGCAGGGATAAACATGACCAAATCGGAACTGATCGAACGTATTGCAGAGAAGCAGGGACAGCTATCCGTTAAGGATGTCGAGCTGGCGATCAAGACCGTTCTCGAGCAGATGTCCCAAACCCTGGCGGTCGGTGAACGTATCGAAATTCGAGGCTTTGGCAGTTTCTCGCTGCACTACAGAGCGCCTCGTGTAGGACGTAACCCTAAAACCGGTAACTCGGTTCTTCTGGAAGGGAAATTTGTTCCGCATTTCAAGCCTGGCAAAGAGCTCCGTGAGCGGGTTAATCTGAGCTTGCAAGAGCAATAATTTTAACCGTTGCTATACGATGATCGATTTGTTTTGATCTTGCCAGCACCTATAATCCCGCTATGGTTTCAGGGTGCTAGTTAACGGTTCTGTAGACTCGGATAAAAAATTCTGATTCGGGGGATGCATGCACAAATTGATGACATGGCTTAAATGGATACTCTTTGTAGCAATTCTTCTTTTTATGCTGGTTTTGGCGGTCGAATTTGTCGCTTCTAACACGGAACTCATCTCTGTCAGCTATCTAGGTTATCAGGCTCCACAATGGAGTTTGGCCTGGTATCTTCTGGTGTCATTTATTGTTGGTGGTGTCCTGGGCGTCAGTTCCGCTGCGCTCGTGGTCTCTCGCCTCTGGATGAAAAATAAAAGCTTACACCGTAAACTCGTACGACGTGATGCTGAATTGAAAAGCTTGCATGAGAGTGTCATCAAGGGAACAGACTGATGCCGGAGTGGGGATTGCTGCTACTGTTAGTCGCAGCGATAGCAATCGGTTACGTGCTAGGACGCATTGACCGGGCTAAAGTTCGCCGTAAAAAATCTGAGAACCTTTCTCAGGAATATTTTGTCGGCCTGAATTACCTTCTGAACGATCAACCCGATGAAGCAATAGAGACCTTTATCGGTGCTCTCGATGTTACCAGCGAGAGTGCGGAAAGCTTTGAAACCCGCATTACAGTTGGCCGGCTATATGGACGACGGGGAGAAGTGGATCGCGCAATTCAGGTGCATCAGGGATTATTGGCCAAGCCCAGTCTGAGTTACAAGCAATCCTTAAGGGTGCAGTTAGAGTTGGCTCGCGATTATCTGTTTGCAGGATTGCTGGATCGTGCAGAAGCATTGTTGCGTGATATTTCCAGAGCTGAGAATGAGATCAAGTTCGACGCCTTGCGCTTGTTGCTAGAAGTTTATCAACAGGAGAAGGAGTGGCAGCGCGCCATCGATATAGCCCAGCAGTTGCTCAGTCGGGACGACAACTACTACCGAAATCTTGTGTCCCATTTTTACTGCGAATTGGCACAGCAGGCGTTAGACCGCAAAGAATTTCATGAAGCCAGGGAAAAACTTCGCCAGGCTCTTTCCATCGATTCTGACTCTGTTCGTGCCAGCCTGTTAATGGGTTCGATGGAGTATGAGCAGGCAAATTATAGAGCAGCCAATAAGTCGCTCCAGCGGGTTAGCCAACAGGATCCGGACTTTGTTTCAGAGACCATTCCGCTGCTGGTGATGGTGGATCAGAAGCTGGGGCGTTTTCAGTCCATATCGGGTTACTTGACCCGCTGCCTGAAGGAACACCCTTCAACAGCGGTGATGATGGCGATGGCGGAGTCCATTCGACGTGATAGTGGAGATGAACGAGCTAGCCGTTTTATCGTCAATCAGCTTGTTCGTCGCCCTTCGCTGAAAGGCCTGCACGGCTTGATCGAGCTGCACATGGAACAGCTGGAAGGCAGCAGCCGTGAGAACCTGACCTTGCTGTCAAATCTGGTGTCGCGTGTCATTGATACCAAGCCGGTCTACCGCTGTGGTAGCTGTGGCTTTGGTGGCAAAGAGTTGTATTGGCAGTGTCCCAGCTGTAAGGAGTGGGGTAGCGTGAAACCTATTCGAGGTATTGAGGGTCAGTAACACTGGCTTTACAATAGCGACCTGTTTTAGCCCTCATACCTGTGATTATTGTCAGGTTGCCAACCTTTCTAGCGGATAATGATATGTCTCCGATTCTCGTGGCCCTCGATTACTCCAGCAGTGAGCCAGCCTTGGCTTTAGCTGATAAGCTCGATCCCCAACAATGCCGTTTAAAGGTCGGCAAAGAGTTATTTACCAGTTCGGGGCCGGCGGTTGTCGAGGCGCTGCACCAGCGAGGTTTTGAGGTATTCCTGGATCTTAAATTCCACGATATTCCTAACACCGCCTCAAAAGCGGTAAAAGCGGCTGCTGAACTGGGTGTCTGGATGGTCAATGTCCATGCCAGTGGTGGGCGTCGGATGATGGAGGCGTGTCGAGATGTATTGGCGCAGCGCACCGGCTCTAACCCTTTGCTCATTGCGGTAACGGTCTTGACCAGTATGGAACAGGAAGATTTGGCGGATATTGGGTTGGATCGAAATCCATTGGAGCAGGTGAGCCGGCTTGCTCGCCTGACCAAAGACAGTGGTCTCGATGGCGTGGTTTGCTCAGCGCAAGAAGTGAGTATGCTGCGCGAGCAATTGGGTAAAGATTTTTCTTTGATCACTCCAGGTATACGTCCGGCGAACACAGAGCGAGGTGACCAGCGACGTATTCTGACGCCGAATGAGGCGCTTGCGTTAGGTAGTAGTTATTTGGTTATTGGGCGACCAATTACCCAAGCTGTTGATCCGGCCGAGGCATTAGGGTCGATTATTTCATCTCTCGATTGAGTGCTGATACGGCCATCCTACCCGTCACAGGGTTTGCGGGCTTCGGCTGGTATTAGAGCTTTTCGCAGTGCCATAGGTGCTGCGAATGAGGATCCGATAAGTGGTTTCCAGTAATGATGAACCAGCGATGCTGGATGTTTACCTCGGCCACTGAGTTGCTTCAACGTTATATCACTGCATCGGTCGCCGTTGATGTCGTACCCCACGGCCTTTCCTGTATGATCGTCGATTCGGGTGATGACATAGGCCGCATTTTCAAAAGTATCCACGAACGGGTTATTTGCAACAAAGTGCTGTAGTTCCCGTTCACTGGCTCCTACCGTTGTGACTCCCGTGGCAAATGAAAAAGTGTTTACCATGCCGGGGCCTCCGTTGCCCGCAATTGTAAAAACCTTTACACCCCGTCGACCCAGGGATTCGAGTTGTCGAATAATCCGGTAGGTGTTCTTCCAGCTGGTATGCTCAATTCCCCATTGACGTACGGTCTGAATATATCGTTCCGCATTTGCCGGTTTAAGTGGGTTCTCGAAAGCACTAACCAGGGTTGAAGATTCCCAGGATAGTAAGAGAGCGTCGATCGGTCGTTTATCCAGCTGAGCCAGCAAATTGTGCAAGTTTCGCGAAATCTCGGCCATGGGATGCATGTTGCTGGCCATCGGGAAATGGAAAAAGGTGAAGTGTGGATGTGAGGCTATTCGCTGCACCAGATCTCCGTGATAAAGAGGTTCCCGTTCATCGTCATTATCAAGGTCATACAACCCGTATAGCCAATTGCTGGATGAGCGTTCTTGTGGGGAACCAAACCCTAATTGAGGGGGATAGAAGCGGTCAATGATAGCGATTCTATAACCATCAGATGTATCGTTCTCGACGGTTCCAATAGCCCATTCTAGAGGGAGTAAGAAAAGAAAAACTCCCCATATATTTATAATTATTTTTTGACACCACATAGGTTTTCTCCCTATGGGGCAGCGCGAAAGTGCGCCGTCTGGATTCGTTTAAGTATAGGAAAAGAGGTTGAATCTGCCGATTTTCTATTTTGTCTTTGTTGAGGGGCCAGCTAACTGCACTGAAAATGCTAGATGGAAAGTCCATGGTTTTTGGGTTGAAATTGATGCTGAAAAAGCAGGGGTAAACATTGTTTACGCTGGGCTGTGGAGTGAAGATGGCGAGCGTCTATGAACTTCAAATTCTGAGGCATGGATGACTCAGAAGGGTAAAGCGTGTTTGGTTTAGAGCCGTTCTGGAGGGAGGTGGGCTGTCTATTATATTAGCTCAATGCTGGCTGTTTATAGGGTGTTCGATTTCTTTACAAATACCCTGTCAGTTTTGAATGCCAGCTGTTACAGGGCTTTTATCTCACTGTAATTGTTTGTGTTTTATATAGTGGATCATTTTTTGCTTTCCCAGACCGATGGGGCAGTTGTGTCAAGGGCGTTCTGCGCGCGCTAAGGCGGTAGGCTGGAATGCATGGACTCCCTGCACATTTATCGAGTAAGGAGGACGCGATGGATAAAGTGATAGTCAATGCGGCGCTGACTGGTATGGTGCCGACCAGAGATGACAATCCCTATATTCCCTTGAGCTGCGAAGAGATAGTCGCTGACGCCGTGCGAGTAGTTGGGGCGGGCGCTTCGGTATTGCACCTGCATATCCGTTACGAAAATGGTGAGCCGGCCTATGAAGGGGAGCGCTTTGGTCAACTATTCGATGCGGTAAGGAAAGCCTGCCCTGGGGTCATTATTAGCGGTTCGACCAGTGGTCGAACGGTGACTGAGTTGGAAAAACGAGCGGAAGTACTCGATGCCAGTCCAGACCTTGGATCCTTGACCATGGGGTCGCTTAATTTTCCCCGTCAGGCTTCAATAAATGCGCCTCAAACCATTGTCGGACTGGCTAGGAAAATGCGTGAACGGGGCATAGTACCGGAGATTGAACTGTTTGATTTGGGCATGGTTGATTATACCCGTACGTTGATTGAGCGAGGCGAGCTTAAAGGACCCTTTTACGCCAATATCCTCTTGGGTTCTCTTGGTACGCTGAGCAGTGGAGGCTTTAATCTTGCCATGATGGTTAATGCGTTGCCGTCAGGCATGATCTGGTCTGGCGCTGGTATCGGGCGATATCAGTTTGAAATGAACTGCCTGGCTTTGGCTATGGGAGGTCATGTCAGGGTAGGCCTGGAAGACAATATCTGGATGGACCCCTTAACCAAGCAAGACCCTGCCTCTAATGTTCGTTTGGTTGAGCGTGTTGTAGGCGTGGCCAGATCGATGGGGCGTGAACCTGCTTCCTGCGGTGAGGTACGCCAGTTGCTACAGCTGCCATTGGTCAGAGCCGCATGAGTTTAAGTGCTGAAAATCCCTTGGTGATCGAGCCTTACGAGGCATCGCATCTGGAAGAATTAGCCGCATTTCGTTTTCGGGCCTGGTGCGATGCGGGCATCGACCCCAGGTGTTTTCCTGAGCAGCAGTGGAGTGACCCCCACGATCATCTGCGTTTGCACTGGGTAGTGCGTGATCGGGGAGAAATTGTTGCAGCGGCTTCGTTGGGTATTCACGAGCGTTTGTGTGAAGTTGATGAAGCCGAGGTTTATATAGCTGCGGGTATTGATACTCCAGGTTCGTCGGCACAACAGGGCAGTAAGGGACCTGTAGGGGCACCGGCACGTGTGGCGGTATTATCAGCCTATCGCAGGCACGGTTTTGCTTCCTTACTGCTTGATCAACAGGATTTAGCCATGCGAGATGCCGGGGTGCACTTTGCCGTACGTCAGTCTTCTCCCTCTATGCAGAGATTGCTGCTTCCCCGAGGCTGGATCGATCATGGCCCGGCGCCAGCCGATCCTCGCTTTCCCGAAGTCGATTTTCATATCATGAGTTGGGACCTTTTATGATGGAGTTAACCGGAATGCCCGGCATCATTCATCGTTTGGGGGATGGTTTTAAATGGCGCTGGAATGGCTGGCGACGTGAACGTCAGCTGGCCGCTTGGCGGCATCAGGATCACAAAGAAAATAGTCGGCTTCATAAGAGTTTTCCCGCCATATTATTCTTAAGTGAATCAGCCCAGGAGGATCATTTCTATCGTTGTCTGCTGCAATGGATGGAAATCCATCGACCTCGGCTACGGGAACATGTGCGGTTAGACCGGCTACCCTGTAATCTGGATGACCATGGAGAGGTGGTCTTGCTTCATGCCTGGGTTCAAGACCCTGTGCGCGAGCGTGACGCTGGGCTCTGGACGCAACTGCAACGGGTGGAGCATCAGCTAACTTTACAGGGGGGGCGCATTGTTCAGCCGGGCCGAGTATTGTCTAACTCTGAACGTGTCACCATGATTGATCGTCTCAGTCACTTGCCCGTTCGTGTGCCTGGAGTGGCCCCGTTGGATCATAATTTCCCCCGGACGTTGGCAGGTTTGTCCTTTCCGCTGATTGTTCGGCCTCGCTTTGGGCATGGTGAGGGAATGACGCTGCTTGATAGCGAGTCAGAACTGGCCCTGTGGTGGCCAACAGCCGAAGCCGATCCCGAGCAGTGGGTCGCGCTGGAGTTTATTGATGTGCTCGATGGCGATGGTTATTACCGCAAATATCGCTATCTGGTGGTGGGAGATAAAGGTCTGCCCCGCCACCTGATGCATTGCTCCGGTTGGGAGGTACGCCCCGAGCAGCGGATTCGAACACCTGAAGCTTACGAAGAAGAGATGCAGTACCTCTCGAGTCCGGTGGCAGAGGCAGCAATATTCCATGCTGCCAGTAGGGCACTGGAGTTTGACTTTGCCGCTTTTGACTACAGCTACGATCGTGAGGGTGCTTTGGTGATATGGGAAGCCAATCCTTATCCGGATATCAGCCCCCCGAACACCCAAAGCTTTCCTGAACGCATCAAATATGTCGAGCAGTCCTGGGCCATGTACTGTGATTTTTATGCCAAAATCGCCGGTCTGGAGGCATAAGCTGCAGGCAGCTGTTTTTACGGCGAAATACATGGCTCCTGCTGCTGTACCTCGTAAACAACGAACCCCCCAGTCTCAATTCGCCAGCGAATATTCAGATCCCATAGACTCATACCAAAACTGCGTTCGTTGTTTTTGTTCAAATAAGCGGGCCTGGGATCCTGGGACAGAATCTGCTGGATGAGTAATTGTAACTGGCGTCCCTGTTGCTGCTCATATTGTTGGCAAATAGCCAGCGCTTCCTCCGTGAAGGTTACCGCAGTTTGCGCGCCAGGTTCGGGGGCGAAGCCTCCGCTGGCATCACTGATAATATCGGCATAGGGGAGATAGGGCTTGATATCTACCACTGGGGTCTGATCCAGAAGGTCGATACCGGATATCTCCAGTAGCAGTCGGCCATCTTGTTCAAGAATGTTTTCCAGACGTACTACTGACATGCCCAGAGGGTTCGGTCGGTGAGTGGAGCGTGTGGCAAATACGCCTATACGCTTCTTGCCACCAAGACGAGGGGGTCTGATGGTAGGCCGCCATCCTTCATCCATGGTTTGATGAAAAATGAAATGAATCCATAGATGGCTGAAACCTTCCAGCCCTGTCAGTGCTTCACGTCGGTTGTATGGGGGTAACAGTTCCAGCTGACCTCTAGCGGCCCGTACCAGCCCAGGTTGGCGGGGAATGCCAAACTTCTGTCGAAAGCAGGAGTGGATGATGCCTATCGGCTCAAAGGTGACGGATGTTATGCTCACAAGAGTAAAGAGATTTCCCTGAGTTGCAGTACAATGGTGTTGATTGTAACCAGTCAGTATTCTACCAATTTCTCAGAGGGCAGATAGCCGCGTGAAGATAAAAGCCAAGATCGTGATTATTGTGTGCGCGGTTATTCTGGCAGCCTTTATTACCACGGCCCTTCTCGTAGGGCTTAAATCCAGCGACACTGCCCGTTCTCAAGCCTATGAAATAGCGGAGCAGACGGCTCTGGGCAATAGCCGGGTCGTACAAACCCTATTGCAGAATGGCCTTTACAAGGCGCATATGTTGCGCGCGGCTATGTTGCAGATTATCGAAAGCGGCCATCTGGATCGCCAGCTCGCCAATCATATGCTGATCAGTGCTTTTGAGGATGATCTCAATATCTCCTCCGTTTGGGCGGTCTGGGAGCCTGATGTCTTCGATGGGCGAGATCTGGAATACGCCAATACTCCGGGTCATGATGCCACGGGCCGCTTCGTGCCGGCCTGGCAGTTAAAAACCAATCTGATTGTGCGCATGTCCACTGACCATCTGTTGGGAAGTGAGCTTTACGAGCGGATCAAACGAGACCGGGAAGAAGTCATCTATGAGCCGCCAAGAGAGAGCCAATATGCTGAAGGGCGGTTGTTGGTCAGTTTGGTGGTTCCTATCGTGGAGTACGATCGCTTTCTGGGTATCGTCGGGATTGATCTCGATTCCGGCGCACTGCAAAGCCAGGTTGTCAGAGCTCGCATCGATGAGCAGGGGTATGCGGGACTGGTATCTGCCCAGGGTGTGTTTTTTGCTCACAGCGCACCTCGTTTGGTTGGAGAAAGCCTGACAAATGATCCGGTGTATCAGCGTGCGCATCAAAACCTGATAGAGGGTAAAGTCTACAGTGAAGTGGTCTTCTCCCGTCAGTTACAGCAGGATATTCTCAAGATATATACCCCCATCGATGTGGGTACCGGTGAAGCCAGTTGGAGCTTTGTGGTCGGAGTACCGTTGCAGGCGGTATTGGCCAGTTCACGCTCATTAAGCCATTTTACGGGCATTATCGGTGTGGCAACATTGATCCTGGTGATCCTGGTGCTGTCCCTGTTGATTCAGCCCGTCGTCGATCCAATCAGTGAAATGGCAACGTTGTTGCGTGAATTAGCGAAAGGCAAAATTCGCCGTCCGCGACCTCGTGAGTTGGGTGGCGACGAGGTGGATGATATGTTTCAGAGCTATGCCCAGTTAATCGAAGCCAACGAAGAGATGAGCCGGGTGTGTGTTGCTATTGCCGAAGGCCATTTTAACCAGCGAATGGTCGAGCGAAGCGAAGATGATGTCGTGGCTCGTATCATTAACGATATGGCCAGTCGCCGGCAGTTAATTGATATGGAAATGAGATCAGCCAGGTTAGCCGCCGAGCAGGCAAACCGAGCCAAGAGCCAGTTTCTGTCCAGTATGAGTCACGAGTTACGAACCCCGCTTAATGGCGTGCTGGGTTATGTTCAGGTGCTGCTTCGTGACCAGACAGCGAACCAGAGTCAACGCCAGGCTCTAAGAGGTATCGAGAATTGTGGGCAGCATCTGCTTAGCCTGATTAACGATGTTCTGGATATTTCAAAAATTGAAAGTGGTCGCCTGGAATTGGAAGTTGGCTCAACCAATTTGTCGAAACTGCTGGACAGTGTAAGCGATATTATTCGCCAGCGGACACAAGGCAAGGGTCTGGAATTTGAACTGGATATTGCACCGGACCTGCCTCTCAGTATCGCCACGGATGAAGTCAAATTGCGTCAAATATTGATTAATCTGTTGGGTAACGCGATTAAATTTACCGAGCGCGGTCATGTTTTGTTAACAGTCAAGGAACTACCCGAACAGCAGGTGCTTGAGTTTAGCGTAGAAGATTCTGGTGTCGGTATTCCAGCGGACAAACTCAACACTATTTTTGAACCCTTCAAGCAAGCCGATGCGGGTCATCAAAACTCGGGTACCGGTTTGGGATTGGCGATTAGCCAGCGTTTATGTGAATTGATGGGGGGAGAACTTAGAGTTACCAGCAGGGAAGGGATAGGAAGTTGTTTTAGTTTTACTGTTCCGCTACGTGAAATGGATGATCAATCCCAATTGCAGTTGCTTGATGAGCGTTTGCAAGCGCCTCATCTGGTCAAGGGTCAACAGATTGAAGTTCTGATTGCTGATGATCAGGAAACTAATCGCGATATATTGTCTCGTTTGTTGGGTGAAGCCGGTTTTGAAACCAGTCAGGTTACTAATGGTCAGGAAGCGTTGGACTACCTGCAGCATACAAAAGTACCGTTAGTGTTAATGGATATTCGTATGCCGGTTATGAGCGGTACAGAGGCGGCCCGTAGAATTCGTGATGATATCTCGTGTAAAGATATTAAAGTCATTGCCGTTTCTGCTTCCGTTTTCCCTGATTTTGTCAGTCGTATGTCGGAATACGGTTTCGATGACTTTATCGCTAAACCTTTTCGGGCCTCGGAACTGTTTACTAAAATTCAACGCCATTTAGGGGTTGAATATGACCAGCAAGCCGATCAACTAGACCTGAATGAGCCTCATTCTAAGGAACTTCCCAGATTGTCATCGGAACTGGTTGAACACATACAACAGGCTGCCGACATTGGTGATATCGAAGCGCTAAGAGCCATAGAGTTGGAACTTGCCAGATTAGGTGATTCCGAACGACACCTGGCTTCTCGGCTCGGTGACCTGCTGGTGGAGTTTGATCTGGCCGCTATCCAGCAGCTGGTTGCTGAATTGGATGCATCGTCATGATTTCTGTTTGGAGGTGTGGATTGGCTATTGCAAGCGCCTCCCTGAACTCTTTGAGTGGTCTTGAGCTTATTTTGCTTGCAGAGCCGGTTAGTGATTGAAGTTACGGCAGCAATTGTCGAGCAAAAGGGCAAGGTTCTGGCCGCACGGCGTAAACCTGGAAACTCACTGGCTGGGCTTTGGGAGTTACCCGGAGGAAAAGTCGAAGCTGGAGAAACGCACCCTGTTTGCCTGCGTCGGGAGCTGATCGAAGAGTTGTCGATCCGCTGCGACATCGGCCAACATGTTTTCACCAATGAACATTGTTACGGGGATAAGCAGGTTCGTTTACATGCCTACGCTGCTCGTATCACTGAGGGTGAACCTCGCCTGCATGACCATGATCGATTATGCTGGCTCGAACCCGATCAGTTAATGGAGCTGAATTGGGCTCCTGCCGATATCCCTATTATTGAACATTACCTGAGCCTTTGCCGTCAGCGCAGTTGCCTGGATTATTATCAGCTGAATGCGAAGAACTACGCGCTGGAAACCCAGGGCGCGTTGATGACAGAACTCTATGCATTATTCGAAGCTGAGCTGCCCTCGGGGGCTCGCATTCTGGATCTGGGGTGTGGCTCCGGGCGAGATAGTCGTTTTTTCAAGAATAAGGGATATCGGGTAATGGCCGTGGATGCTTGTGAGGCCATGACAGAGCAGGCCTCGGAATATATCGGGTGCCCCGTGACCCGATTGATGGCGCAAGAGCTTAACGTAAAACAGTGTTACGAGGGTATCTGGTGCAGTGCCAGCTTGCTCCATTGTCGACAGCAGGAGCTGGCGTCTGTGTTTCATCGTATCGCGCGGGCGCTGGTGCCTGGTGGTATCTGTTTTGCCTCGTTTAAACTCGGCGACGGAGAACGAGTTGATGAACGGGGACGGTTTTTTTGTGATCAGAACACCGAATCGCTTACTAATATATTAGTGGAAGAAAAAGAACTGCAAATCATTCGGCTGTGGGAAGAGCAGACGCCGCTGCGTGGTGAACTTCAAGGCTGGTGTTCGGTGCTTGTGACGCGGGTCTAGCAGGTTGTTAATTTTCATTTTCGATGCAGTTAATAACGATCATACACACCGGAGTAGAGAGCCTTGATGGTTGAAAAATGACTGATTTTTGCCGATCTATAATGCCTCTGGGCAAGCCGGATAGGCCATCAATAGCCTGCCAGGTTGAACCTGCGACAATTTGCCTCATTGTAGGTTTTGTCGAATAACGTACACTCGACTCATACCTATCGACACCCGCACGTGTTGACTCAAGGCAGGCCCACAAGCCTGCCTTTTTTTTGTCTGCAGAATTATATCCAGAGGCCGGTAAAAGAGGAGGTCTAGGGCTTTTTGCCAGTAAAGCGGAAGGTCGGCAGGGAAAGGTTTTTTCGGATGGCCAAAACGCGAATGGTCAGGGTCACCAGGGCAGATACCAGCATTGCGAGGGCGAGTGGAGCTTCCAGGGACAACAGGCCGAGATAGGCCGCTGCTCCCATCATAGATGCGGCGGCATAAATTTCACGCCTGAGTACCATCGGTACCTGACCACATAGAATGTCACGCACCATTCCCCCCATCACACCGGTCATAATGCCCATCATGATGGCAATAGTAACTCCAGCGCCATAATCCAGAGCCTTTTGACAACCAATGATCGTGAACACCGCCAGGCCCAGAGCATCGGCGTATTTAAGTCCATAGAGATCGACCTGAATGCGCCGAGCACTCCAGAACACAATGATTGCGGTGATCACGCCAGACTGGATATACAGCGGATCACGCACCCAGAATACCGGGGTGGCCCCCAGAATAAGGTCTCGAAAGGTTCCACCGCCGATGGCAGTGGCAAGGGCCACTACCAGGACGCCAAAGAGATCCATGCGGCAACGTCCTGCAATCAGGCTACCTGAAATAGCAAACACCACCGTTCCAAATAGATCCAGCCAATACAGCATGTGGGTTTTTCCTAGGGCAAAGCGGCTAGTTTAAGGGCTCTTGAACCCAGCGTCATCCATAGCGGAAGAGAGCCGGTTCTCAATCGATGGTTTAGCGGTTGCCAAATCCTACTTCATAGCAATAGGATGGAAGGATGTAACCACTTATCAGGAGACAATTGATGGCAAACCCCGACGAGCAAACCACCCAGAAAAACGATGATTTTGATTTTCTGGAAGACGTGAACGATGACTACAGCAATGACGACTTTGTCGATAATCAAGCCAGTATCGATGCCGATAATGATTGCGGTGATTCCTGCAAGATCTGACGGAAAGGTTGCAAGAGTAATGACTTATGGGTGACATACTCCCTTTTAAGAAACCTTCCCTGAAGCAGAGGGCCAAGGGCAAGACCCTGTGCAAAAACGGTTTCCATAAGTGGGAAATTGAAACGCAGAAGCAGTTCGATGTTAAACAGGGCAGTCTTGTCACGGCTTGGCGCTGCAAGCGTTGTGGAGAGCGCAAGGTTAAAGCCCTCTAGCGCAAGATGAGTGCCTCCTAAAGGCGGATCAAAGCCTTTTAGAGGCTTTGCATCTGTGCAATAAATACCCTAGAATCCGCGCCGCGGTAGAGTTCCCTTACCTCATACAAAAAGGAAAGTATAATGAATCCCTCTTCTGTGCCTTTGCGGGCACTATATCTTCTCGTGTTGTTTCATATTCTGGTGATCGCTTCCAGCAACTATCTGGTGCAGATCCCCTTTACGCTTGCCGGTTTCCACACGACCTGGGGGGCCTTCAGTTTCCCCTTCATTTTTCTGGCAACCGACCTGACGGTGCGTATCTATGGCGCGGAATTGGCCAGGCGCATTATCTTTCGTGTGATGTTTCCCGCCTTGTTGATCTCTTATCTGGTATCGGTGCTTTTTTACGAGGGCGCGTTTCAGGGGGCTGAGTCCCTGTTGGAGTTCAATAGCTTTGTCGCCCGTATAGCCTTTGCCAGCTTTGCGGCCTATTTACTGGGTCAATTGATCGATATCCGGGTCTTCAATCGTCTTCGTTCACTCGGAGCCTGGTGGGTCGCACCGGCAGCCTCTACCATAATCGGCAATTTGCTGGATTCCCTGGTGTTCTTCTCCCTGGCCTTCTATCAGTCGACGGATCCCTTTATGGCCCAGCACTGGTTGGAAATCGGCTTGGTTGACTATGGTTATAAGCTGGCGGTGAGTCTGCTGTTCTTCCTGCCATTGTACGGCGTTATATTAAAACGCCTGCAGGGATGGTTGACTCAACAGTCTCCCAGGTCTCTGATCGAGACACCTTAGCAGGCCTTGCCAGTGCTTTGATCTTGCAAGGAGGGGCATGCCTGGTAGGGGATTGCGGCCTTTATAAAGAGAGACAGCCCGACGCTTGGGGTCGTCGAGCTGTCCGGGTAACATTGAAACCTTAGGAGTAGGTCAATGTTACTAACTAGTATAGACAGCGAAATTCTCTCAGCTATCCGTAATGACACCTGTTTCGATCGTGATAACCACCTAGTTTAAGGGCAAAGAGGCTTAGAGCTAAATGGAGCAAAAGGCTGTCGAAACGCGACAACCTGTCGCAACTGGCTATGTCACGAGCGGATCGTTACAGATTTATTATGAACGCAGGGGCGATCCATCCCACCCGCCCGTACTGTTATTGATGGGGGCTGGCTGCCAACTCAGTCTATGGCCACAGCCATTGTTGCAAGGGCTGCTCGAGTCGGGCTTCCAATTGGTTTTAATGGATAATCGGGACATTGGACTCTCGTCTCGAGTGAAGGCTGCCGCTAACCCTTCTGTGGCCACTCATCTGGTTCGCTACCTTCTGGGTCTCCCTGGTAAGGCCCATTACAGCTTGCACGACCTCGTCGATGATTGTCGTGTGTTGTTGGATCATCTGGGGTTAAGCTCGGTTCATCTGCTGGGTTACTCCATGGGGGGGATGGTGGCACAACTGTTATCGGCCGCTTACCCGGAGCGAATACGGTCGCTTAATCTTTTGATGTCGGGCAGCAATCATCCGAGGCTCATGTCGCCCTCATGGCGGGTTATTCGTGAGGTTCTTCGCGCTAGCCAACCCACCGATAACGAAGGCCTTTGCCAGCGCAGTTTCAATTTTTGGAAATGCATTGAAAGCCCGGGTTGGCCAGCAGATCCTGAACTTCTCTGGCAACAAGTGAAAAGTGATCTGCAACGCGGCTATGACCCTGACGGTTTTGAACGGCAGCTGCTGGCGATTTTTGCCACCGGAAGTTTGCGTTCCTGGTTGTGCCGCATCAAGGCCCCGACCCTGGTGCTGCATGGCACTGCTGACCCTTTAATTCCCTGTAGGGCTGGCCGGGACAGCGCTCGTCATATCCCAGAGGCACGATTTGAGTCGATCGAACAAATGGGGCATGACTTTCCCCCTGAACTATTACCAAGGCTTCACGCTTTGTTGTTCACGCACCTCCAACAAGTCGAAACAGGGCAAAAGCATCCGACGAGAGGATGATTGTTCTCTTCGAGAGCTGGCGACAGGATAGGATGGGCAAAAGTGCTGTCCTACTAAACAGATTCACGAATAAGGGAATGTTTCATGACTACCGATAGATCAACGCTGTTATCCGCCGAAGACTGTCTGCCCGGGCGTGATCAGCCCATCCGGGTTCCGCAAGCGCACCATGTCAATGGGCACCCCTTGCAAGCGCCATTTCCCAATACCATGCAGCAGGTCATATTTGGCCTGGGCTGCTTTTGGGGGGCTGAACGGCGTTTTTGGCAACAGAGTGGCGTTTATAGTACTGCGGTCGGATATGCAGGAGGCCATACGATAAATCCCTCCTATGAAGAGGTGTGCAGTGGGCTTACCGCACACACAGAAGTTGTGCTTGTGGTGTTTGACCCGGCAGAAATCGACTTTGAACAGTTATTGCGTGTTTTCTGGGAGAGCCATGATCCCACCCAGGGCATGAGGCAGGGCAACGATCGAGGTAGCCAATATCGATCGGCTATCTATTGCGATAATGAGCAACAACTCAAGCAGGCATTGGATAGCCGGGAAAGCTTCCAGCGACGATTGGAGCAGGTCGGTTTAGGGCCTATTACTTCGGAAATCAGTCTGAACAGGGTTTTTTACTATGCCGAAGAGTACCACCAGCAATATTTGTCCAAGAACCCGGCTGGCTATTGTGGTCTGCGAGGTACCGGGGTGACCTGCGGGTAATAGCTGGCCAGGCCGAACATGAATGAGTGCGAACGCACATAATAAAAACGGCATCGAGCTTTTAAACTCGATGCCGTATCTGCTGAACCGGTGCCCAGGATGGCTCACTCAGATTATTCCAGCCTAGTCGTAAAAACCTCAGATGGCGAATTGAATAGCCATTTTTTCGTTAAGAGTCACTTTCAGGTGGCACCTGCTGTCTGAGTATGTGGCATCGGATACGAAAGGAAAGGACAGTTTGTCGGGTATTGTTTTGGGGCAAATCTGGGAGCATAAAAAAACGGCTATGACCTAAGGGGGGAGTCATAGCCGTTTAGCTCAAATAACCCTTAACGCTTGGGGGATCGTAACCGGGTTTAACAACAACACATGGAGTAGCACTTTAAGTTCAACAATCTGTACTAACTATGACCCATGACGCTGGCGTAAAGTTCCCTATCGAGTGCATAAAAATATCAAAAAAACTTAACCTGTTGTTTTTAAAAGGATTTTGTTGTTTTTGAGGCAAAAAAAAGCGGTCATGACCTAAGGGGGAGAGTCATGACCGCGTCTAATATCTCTACAGCTCTTGGGGGGTGCTGTGAGATTACTATCAACACTAAACACAGGAGTAGTCACTAAGGGGGGTGATCTACTTAATTGGTAAGAGTCGATGCGTTGAAAAAAGTTCCGATTCTTAAATCGGTCACCGAACAAGGGAGAGGGTCGGTGATGACTTTTTTCGTTGCCTGTCTCAAAAACCAATGATGACAGAATAGAGTAAACAGGCTGTGTCGAATATTGGTAGATGCACGAGACCTAATGGGGAAACTACCTAGGGCACCTCTGATTAATTCGGATAGATCTCTGCGGATCCTAAAATGGTTTTTATCAAGGCGAAGCTCGCCGTTCATGTCGAGACCTGAAC
>NZ_JAKSDZ010000039.1 GCF_023509475.1 Aestuariirhabdus haliotis
CTTGTCCAGGTCTCGACATGAACGGCAGGCTTCGCCTTGATAAAAGCCATTTTTAGGATCGCATAGCTCTATCTGAATTAATCAGAGGTGCCTTAAGTAATACCGATTCGTTACCGCTGCGTTACTTTCTCGAGCAACCAAACTGTTACCGCTCTCACCGGGCGGTAACACCTTCAGGGCAATGGTCGCACCATCGGTAACACTTATAGGTATTTCCACCTACAGCAGCTACACACCCAACCTCTGAAATCTCTTAGTCTGTTGTTTTTAAAGAAGTTTTAAAAACTGGCACAACCCCTGCTTTATTACACGCACAATAAAAATAAAAACCCATAACAATAAAAATAATAAGTTACTCCGATAATAAAAATAACAGGAGAAGAGCAAACTGATTTTTTTGGAGAGGGGCCTTTTTTGTGGCCAGATGAGCACTCTACGGAGTGGCCGAATAATAAAAAGATCGCATTAGCGAGGATAAAATCGGCAAGCCCAGGTGGCGACTCAACTACTGCCTCACCCAGCTTCCAAAAGAATCCGCTTGTTGCTTGTAGGCCGAATGGGCCTCATTCACTCAAATGAGTGCGCTACATACAATAAGAATAAGAAGCACAACAAGAAAAACAGCAAGAATATTTATCAAAGGAGGGCTCAGCCCTCCTTTTGCTTTACTGGCCATCGCTAAAATCCCCCCAGAGACTGAAATATAACCACCCCGGTGGTATGATGCCGCGTTTAAAGCAATAAATGCCTCCATTTTTCAGGAACTTCCACCCACGATGCTAAAACGGTTGTTTCGCACACTGCGCCCGACGTCCGGCTCCACCACAACACAAATGGTTATCCCCCGTGACCACCACACGGTCTCCCGCAAGAGGATCAGCGATAATGCCCTTAAGGTGTTGCGCCGGCTGCGCGAAGGCGGCTTTGAGTCCTATCTCGTGGGTGGCTGCATTCGGGATATTCTGCTGGGCCATCACCCCAAGGATTTTGACGTCGCGACCAATGCGACGCCGGAGCAGGTACGGGGGCTTTTCCGCAATTCCCGCCTGATCGGCCGTCGGTTCAAACTGGTTCACGTCCAATTTGGCCGTGAGATCATTGAAGTCGCTACCTTCCGGGCCGATCACAGCAGCGCACCACCACGTAAAGACACCTCCAAGGTATCCGACAGTGGCCGTATCCTGCGCGATAATGTCTACGGCACCATCGAACAGGATGCCATTCGCCGCGACTTCACCATGAACGCGCTGTACTACACCTCGGAAGATTTCAGCATTCATGATTTCACCCAGGGCGTTCGGGACATCAAACAGAAGAAGATTCGCCTGATCGGGGATCCAGTCACCCGTTATCAGGAGGATCCGGTCAGAATGCTGCGAGCTGTGCGTTTCGCCGCCAAACTCGATTTCGACATCGAGAAAAAAACCGCCGCCCCGATCCGCAAACTGGCCCCGACCCTGGGAGACATCCCAGCGGCGCGCATGTTTGACGAAGTGTTAAAACTGCTGCAGGCCGGCCGTGGCGTAAAAACCTTTGCCCTGATGCAGGATTACGGACTGTTCCAACCCCTGTTTCCGGCCACCCATGTCGCACTGGAATCTGACGACTTTTATCAAAGGCTGGTCGAGATCGCCCTGCGCAATACCGACGAGCGCCTGCGACAGCACAAACCGGTAACACCGGCTTTCCTGTTTGCGACTCTCTTGTGGGGCCCATTGCAGGCTTGCCGGAAAGACATCGAGGCCCAGGGCATCGCTCCCATTCCGGCACTGCAGCAAGCCATACAGGTGGTTATCAGCAACCAGTCCAATCACACCACCATACCCAAGCGCTTCGGCTTCCCCATGCGTGAAATTTGGGAGCTGCAGGGCCGCCTGCCCCGCCGCCAGGGCAAACGTGCTGCCCAACTGCTGGAACACCCCCGTTTTCGAGCCGCCTACGATTTCATGCTGTTACGTTGCGAGGCCGGCGAGAGCGACCTGCAAGAGCTGTGCGACTGGTGGACCGACTACCAGAAAGTTGAAGAGCACGACCGCAAGGCGATGGAACAGAAAGTGGCTCCGGGTAAGCGCCGGCCTCGTCGGCGCCGACGCCGCAAGCCGGCCGGCGATGCATGATACGTTGCTATCTGGGCCTGGGCAGTAATCTGGCTGAACCGCTAAAACAACTGCAAGCGGCGGTGGCCGCCCTGTCCCGATTACCCGATAGCCAATGGCAAGGAGCGTCCAGCCTTTACCAGAGCGCGGCGGTTGGGCCGGAACAACCCGATTACCTCAATATGGTAGTTGCCCTGGACACGACCCTGGCTCCGCTCCCGCTGCTAGACGCACTGCAAGCGATCGAACAACAACAGGGACGTGAGCGTCTCGAACGCTGGGGCGCCCGCACCCTGGATATCGACCTGTTACTGTATGGCGAACAATCGTTCAACGATTCCAGGCTCACAGTCCCCCATGCCGAAATGCATTGGCGCGACTTCGTATTGCAACCCTTGCAGGAATTAACTCCTGGACTGATCTTGCCAAGCGGACAATCCGTGGCAAACTTATTGCGAACCTGCGTGGATACCCGGCTAACACGGGTAGGCGCTCCACTCTCACCCATGGGATAGCCAGTGACCCTTACTCAGCCCCCCAGCCATCGCTTTATCGCCGTCGAAGGGCCCATCGGCGTAGGCAAGACCACCCTCGCCAAACGCTTGGCGGAAAGCTTTGAATACGCCCCATTGCTGGAGTCCGTAGAGGATAACCCCTTCCTCGAACGCTTTTACCAGAATCCGCGCCAGGGCGCTTTTGCGGCCCAACTCTATTTCCTGTTCCAACGCACCCAGCAGATTCAGGAACTGCGCCAGAATGACCTGTTCAGCCCCGCCTGGGTAGCCGACTTCCTGATGGACAAGGATCGCCTGTTCGCCCAGCTGACCCTCGACGCCGACGAACTGGATCTTTATCACAAGGCTTACGAACTGCAAACCCTGGATATCCCCCAGCCAGACCTGGTGATCTACCTGCAAGCCTCCACACCGGTGTTGCAGCAACGCATTAACAAACGCGGAGTCGCCGCCGAGCAACTAATCAGTGACCGATACCTGCAACAGATCAATGACGCCTACACCGAATTTTTCTATTACTACGACCAGGCGCCCTTACTGATCATCAACGCCAGCGATATCGATCTGGTGAATAACGAGGCTGACTACCAGCAGCTGCTGCAACAAATCCACAGCATTGGCAGCGGTCGACACTATTTTAACCCGGGGCTGCGTTAGCTCTTGGGGACAAAAAGCCAGAGCCTGCTAGCGTCCTTTTCGGCATGTGGGTTTTGCTTGGATTTTGCGTATAATCGCTGCTTCATTCGCAGTATTGATTGGTGATCGCGTTGAATATTACCCTCGATAGCCTTCGTAAGATGAAAGCCGGCGGCGAAAAATTTGCCAGTTTAACCGCCTACGATGCCGCTTTTTCCCACGCGGTCAGCACCGCTGGAATTGAAGTCATTCTGGTCGGTGATTCCCTGGGCATGGTCTTACAGGGACGAGACAGCACCTTGCCCGTCACCATTGAGGATATGGTCTATCACACGCGCTGTGCGGCTCGCGGAAATCAAGGCGCCCTGCTGATGGCCGACCTGCCTTTCGGCAGCTATTCAACCCCCGAACAAACACTGGAAAACTCCGCCGCCCTGATGCGTGCCGGTGCCCAGATGGTCAAGGTCGAAGGCGGGCGCTGGCTCTGTAAGAGTGTCGAGTTACTGGCCCGCAATGGTATCCCGACCTGCGTCCACCTGGGACTCACCCCGCAATCGGTGAATGTTTTTGGCGGCTTCAAGGTACAGGGGCGCGATGAAGATGCCGCTCGCACCATGATCGAAGATGGCGTCCTGCTGGATCAGTCTGGCGCCGCCATGCTGCTGCTGGAATGTGTGCCTTCGGCCCTGGCGCAGCAATTTACCCAAAGCGTCAGCGTTCCTGTGATCGGTATCGGTGCCGGTCCCGACACCGACGGCCAGGTGCTGGTTTTGCACGACATGCTAGGTGTAACCCCAGGCCGCCGACCGCGCTTCGTGAAAGATTTTATGGCCGGCCAAGACAGCATCGATGGCGCCATCAAAGCCTTTGGAGAAGCGGTCAGATCCGGACAATTTCCTGCCGAGGAGCATCAGTTCAGCTCATGAATACCGTCTATAGCATTGCTGATGTTCGCGAATACGTCCGTGCCGCCCGCGCCGCCGGCAAGCGGGTCGCCTTTGTGCCCACCATGGGCAACCTGCACAAAGGGCATCTGTCGTTGGTCCACAAGGCACAGGAAAAGGCCGATGTGGTGATCGTTAGCATCTACGTTAATCCGTTGCAGTTTGGCGCCAACGAAGATCTGGAATCCTACCCTCGCACCCTGGCCGAAGATCAGGCTCAGTTAAAGGGTGAAAATGTCGACCTGCTGTTTGCCCCCTCCAGTAACGAGATTTACCCGGAAGGCATGGAGCACCATACCAATGTCGCCGTCGATAGCCTATCCAATATGCACTGTGGCAAAACCCGCCCGGGGCACTTCACCGGCGTTGCCACGATTGTGTGCAAGCTGTTCAATATCGTGCAACCGGATGTTGCCGTGTTTGGTATCAAGGACTTTCAACAGCTGGCCGTTATCCGCAAGATGGTGGAAGACCTGTACCTGCCCGTTGAGGTGATCGGTGCCGACATTGCCCGGGACAGCCGCGGTCTGGCCCTGAGCTCCCGTAACGGCTATCTTTCTGATGAGGAGCTGGACATCGCCCCGAGCCTATACCGGGTGCTGTCCGAAGCCAGGGAACAGGTTTTGCAGGGCATGAGCTATGACCTGGTTTTGCGTGACGCCCTCGCGAAACTGGCCCAGGCAGGTCTAAAACCCGATTATATTGATATCTGCAGCCAACAGAGTCTGCAGCCTGCCACCACGCAGGATAAGGAGTTGGTGATTTTGGCCGCGGCCTATCTGGGTCGCGCACGCCTGATCGACAACGTTACCTTGACCCTGCCCTGAGCAGGGCAGGGCAGGACACTAGGGAGTGGACCCCTGAAACAATATGCCGCTTATGCACAACTGATCGAGCACCGACAACGGCTCTCTCATCACAGCATCTGTGAACTTTTCGAGCAGCAACCGGATCGCTTCGAGCGCTATTCGCTGCAGGCAACCGGCTGGACTCTGGATTACTCCAAAAATCGGCTCGATGACCAGGCTCTGGCAACACTGCTCGGGTTAGCCGAGCAAACCGGTGTCCTTTCATTACGAGACGCGATGTTCGGCGGCCAGCCCATCAACCATACCGAACAACGACCCGCACTCCACACGGCCCTACGCAGTCAACATACGGCTCCACTCGAGGTAGATGGGCAGGATATTCGCCCGCTGATTCGTGAGGCTCAACAACGCATGCAACGCCTGTGCGAACAGGTCCACAACGGACTCTGGCTGGGGCACAGCGGAAAGCCTATTCGCAATGTGGTCAATATCGGCATTGGAGGTTCCTTCCTCGGCCCCCTGGTGGTGATGCAGGGGCTACAAAACTTCCAGCACCCCGACGTCAATGTTCACTTTATTGCCAACATCGACCCCGCCGATATGCTGGTGACCCTGAATCAGCTCGACCCTGAAACCACCTTATTTATTATCGCCTCGAAATCCTTTGGCACCCAGGAAACCACTCGCAACGCCGAAGCCTGCCGCAAGTGGCTGCAGAACCATGGCGTAACAACCCCGGACCTGGCCAAACATTTTATGGCGATCACCAGCAACATCGACAAGGCCGTCGAGTTTGGCATCGCCGCCGATAACATCCTGCCCATGTGGGATTGGGTCGGGGGACGTTACTCACTCTGGTCTACCATCGGTCTGCCGATTGCCCTGGGGATTGGCTACGATCGATTCGAACAGTTACTCAAAGGCGCCCGCAGTATGGATCTGCACTTTTGTGAAGCGCCTCTGGAACAGAATATGCCGGTTTTACTGGGCATGCTAGGCATCTGGTACCAGAATTTCTGGCACGCCCGCAGCCATGGCTTGCTCTGCTACAGCTATCACCTGCGCAGCTTTGTTGACCATATCCAGCAACTCGATATGGAAAGCAACGGCAAGAACGTTAATCGCCTGGGCACCGCCCTCGATTATCGCAGCGGAGCCATTATCTGGGGCGGCGAAGGCTGTAACGGGCAACATGCTTATCATCAGCTACTGCATCAGGGCAATCAGCTCACCCCGGTGGACTTTATCGTGCCCCTGCGCAGCCACAGCCCCGAACATCAGCCCCAGCATGGCATTCTGGTCGCCAACGCCTTCAGCCAAAGCCAGGCTCTGATGCAGGGCAAAAGCAGCCTGCAGATCACCGACGAACTGCAAGCCCAGGGGTTGGATGATGCGGCGATCGAAGCCCTGCTACCGCACAAGATCATTCCCGGTAACCGCCCCAGCAACAGCCTGATCACCGAGCAGCTGACTCCCTTCAGCCTGGGGGCATTATTGGCGCTATATGAACATAAAGTGTTTGTACAGGCGGCGGTTTGGGGCATCAACCCCTTCGACCAATGGGGAGTTGAACTGGGTAAACAGCTAAGCGACACTTTGCTAGACAGATTGCAGCACCCCGAGGCGCTGGCCGATCAGGATAGCTCCACCAATGGCCTGATCCGGCTCTACAAAAGCGCTCTCGACGGGTAACCGAACGAATCCCTCGCTTCGGTTGCATAAGGAACAATAACCGAAACGAGAGGCCAACTATGTTCGAGATTGAAAACCATCCGGTCAAGGATGCCATCAAGCAGCGCACCCACATCACCGATGAGCAGTACAAGGAGATGTATAAGCAATCCATCGAGCAGCCAGATACTTTCTGGGCCAACATGGCCAACGAATTCCTGGAGTGGTTTACCCCCTGGGATAAAGTGAGTGAGTTTGACTTTCACAAGGGCGAAGCCGCCTGGTTTATCAACGGCAAGCTGAACGTCAGCTACAACTGTATCGACCGTCACCTGGCCACCAAAGCCAACGATACCGCCATCATCTGGGAAGGCGACAACCCCGATGAAGACGAAAACATCACCTATCAGCAACTGCACGACAAAGTGTGCCGCCTGGCGAATGTGCTCAAAGCCCGCGGCATCAAGAAGGGCGATCCCGTCTGCATCTATATGCCCATGATTCCCGAAGCCGCCTACGCCATGCTCGCCTGCGCGCGTATCGGCGCGGTGCATTCGGTAGTGTTCGGAGGTTTCTCCCCGGAAGCCCTGAAAGATCGTATTCTCAACGCAGATTGCAAAGCGATCATCACCGCCGATGAAGGTTTACGCGGCGGCCGCGCCGTGCCGCTCAAGGTCAATACCGACAAGGCGGTGGAAAGCTGCCCCAATGTTCATACCGTACTCGTGGTCAAACGCACTGGTGGCGACATCGCCTGGAACGAATCACGCGATATCTGGTATCACGAGCATACCGAATCGGCCAGCAGCGAATGTCCAGCCGAACCCATGGATGCCGAAGATCCCCTGTTTATCCTCTACACCTCCGGCTCCACCGGCAAACCCAAAGGCGTCTTGCACACCACGGGCGGTTACCTGCTGCAGTCGGCCATGACTCACAAGTACATTTTTGATTACCATCCCGGTGATGTTTACTGGTGCACCGCCGACGTCGGCTGGATTACCGGCCACTCCTATATTGTCTACGGCCCGCTATGTAACGCCGCCACCACGTTGATGTTTGAAGGCGTTCCCACCTACCCTGACGCGTCCCGCTGCTGGCAGGTGATCGACAAACATAAGGTCAACGTGTTCTATACCGCACCCACCGCGATTCGGGCCCTGATGGCTCAGGGAGACGAATTTGTTACCCGCACCGACCGTTCCTCCTTGAACATCCTGGGTACCGTGGGCGAGCCCATCAACCCGGAGGCCTGGGAGTGGTACTACAATGTCGTCGGCGAAACCCGCTGCCCGATCATGGATACCTGGTGGCAAACCGAAACCGGCGCGGTCATGATCACGCCATTGCCTGGCGCGACTAATCTCAAGCCAGGCTCTGCGACCCGACCTTTCTTTGGTGTTCAGCCCGCGCTGGTTGATCCGGAAGGTAACTTCGTCGAAGGTGCCGCCGAAGGTAATCTGGTGATCACCGCCTCCTGGCCCAGCCAGATTCGCAGCGTGTATGGCGACCACGAGCGCTGTATCCAGACTTACTACAGCACCTATCCTGGTTACTACTTCACCGGTGACGGTGCGCGTCGCGACGAAGACGGGTATTACTGGATTACCGGTCGCGTCGATGACGTGCTGAACGTCTCCGGCCACCGCATGGGTACCGCCGAGATTGAAAGCGCACTGGTGCTGCACGATGCCGTTGCCGAAGCCGCCATTGTGGGCTTCCCACACGATATCAAGGGCCAGGGGATCTATGCCTACATCACGCCGATGCACGACGTAGATCCCAGCCCGGAGCTGGAGAAAGAGTTGCGAGACTTTGTCACCAAAGAGATCGGTGCCATCGCCAAACCGGACTTTATCCAGTGGGCCGTCGGCCTGCCAAAAACCCGCTCCGGCAAGATCATGCGCCGTATTCTGCGCAAGATCGCCAGTGACGAGATCGATTCTCTGGGTGACACCTCAACCCTGGCCGATCCTAGCGTCGTTGATAATCTGATCGATAATCGCGCCCAGCGTTAATCGGCCAACTCGATTGTCATAACCGGCGAGGGGCAGCCTGTAGGCTGCCCCTCGTGCATTTACCGTTAAGACAATTCCCTCCAACAAAGAGCTCTAACACTCCACCTGAACATCCCAACACACCCGATCCTTACCCTGTATCTTAGCCGCATAAAGCTGGCGATCGGCTCGGCTAATCAGCTCATCCAGGGTAATCTCTGTGGAGCCAAGGCTAGAGGCTGCTCCCAGACTGGCACTAAAAAACAATAGTTCCTCGTCCTTTTCAAAACCCAGGCTCGCAATCGAGTCACGAATTCGCTCAGCAGTCACCAAAGCTTCATCAAAAGAGGTTTCCGGCAGCAACATAATAAACTCTTCGCCTCCCCAACGCGCCGCTACATCACTGGCCCGCAGGCCTTGCTCAATCACCCGTGCAATCTGCACCAGGACCTCATCGCCAAAAGCATGGCCGTATCGATCATTGATCGTTTTAAAACCGTCTACATCCAGCAGCAACACACACAGCTGGCGACGATTGCGTAAGCTCGATTGCCACAACGGCTCAACCAACTCATAAAAAGCGCGTCGGTTATTCAAGCCGGTCAATGGATCAACCCTTGCTTCGGTGAGCGCCGACATCTTCTCTTGCTCGGCTATACGAAACCGATCCGCCAGCGCCATTGCCAACAAAACCACATCGAACAACATACCAATATCGGTGGCTCGATATGTCAGGGATGTGAAAGGAATCAACCCTACAACCGCCATAGCGCTGATAGAAGCGCCGATTGCAGCGCAGAAAGAGCCCATCAAAAAATACTTGGCCGAGCGGTTGCCTGAGCATAAAGCAATGGCTCCGACCCCCACCATCGTGAAGGGAAAAAATAATATACCGACGAAAGCAACTCGCAACGCCCAAACAGACTGACCCACAACTATGATGACCAACAGCAAAGCGATCAGGGCCATCACACTGCTTGTTACCCAGGCATTCAACCTGGGAAAACGGCGCTTCAAATCCAGAAAACTCCGGGCGAAAAGCCAACCGAACACAATGAACACCACCATTAACACCGGATTCGACCATTGCTGCCAAACCGGGGCATTCGGCCAGAACCATTGATAGGCATGCCCGGTGTAAGCCAGGTTCGCCGCCAGGAAGCTGCCCAGATACAGTGAATAAAGCAGGTAACGATTATCCCGAAGGCCGAGGAATAGCATCAGGTTATAAGCCAGCAAAGAGCCGATGGCACCGTATAACGCTCCATAGCTGTAGCCCTGCAACAGACCCCGCTGATGGGCTACATCCTGGTCCAGTAAATACACAGGCAGCACCATAGGATCGTGGGACTGAATACGCAGAAGCAGCGTCGTCTGGCCAGGTTCAAAGCTATGATCCACCGTGAAGAAACGGTGACTAACCGCCCGCCCCGAAAAGGGTTTGGCGTCTCCCATCGGCATGTGATCGACCAAGCGCCCGTTTCGCACCCAGTACAGATCGATTTGATTGAGCCAGGAGTTCTCTATCAGTAAGCGTTTGGGCAATAAATCCTGACTGGCATTGTCCAGCTCTATGGCCAGCCACAACGGCCTGGCAGCTATTCCCCGACTGATGACCTCATGACTGGATTCAACAAACAGTCCCTGCGTCAGTGCTTCCAGGGCGGCTGTATGCGTCAGCGGCGCCCCGGACTCTTGATAAAGCTTAAAGTAGCGACCCAGAGCTTCCTGCGGGATCGTCCCCAAATCCAGCGAATCGGCACCGACAGCCGGACTCAGCAGCAGCAACACTGAAACAACAAGACTCCGGAACCAGCAACACTTCATAACGTACAACATCCGTTGTTCTATAGATTACGCTCAGTCCTATTATTCCAGATACTCACACTACCGTACCACCGGTATATCCATCACAATCAGTTTGAATCTTTGCCAATACGCCCAGTCAGCTCTTGGCTCCCCCTAACCAAACCGCTATAATCGCCGCTCTTTTCGGGCCTATAGCTCAGTTGGTCAGAGCAGTGGACTCATAATCCATTGGTCCCAGGTTCAAGTCCTGGTGGGCCCACCAAACACAACAAAAAAGGCTAACCCGGAAGGGTTGGCCTTTTTTGTTTCAATACAGGGTTTACTATGGCCGCCAAAAAATATTACGTCATCTGGGTCGGCCACCAGCCGGGCATCTACACGACCTGGGCCGAGGCCGAACGCCAGGTTAAAGGCTACCCCGGCGCCAAGTACAAATCCTTTCCATCCCAGGCCTCGGCTGAAGCGGCTTATGCCAACAAACCCTCATCATCCAAACCGGTGGCATCAACCAACAAGTCGAGCGGGCAAGCAACTACAAAGGCAGCCAAGTCCCGCCCAATTGCTGGCGTCGATTTTAGTACCGACATCAGCATTTTCTGTGACGGTGCCTGCGATCCCAATCCCGGTCAAGCCGGTACCGGAATTGCCATTTACCAAAAAGACCAATTGCAGCAACTCTGGTACGGTCTCTATAACCCTGCCGGCACCAACAACACTGCCGAACTCTTAGGCCTGCATCATTCCCTACGGTTTGCCCAAGTCGCGGCAGAAAAACAACAGAGCGTCACTATCTATTGTGATTCCAAATACGCCATCGACTGCATTACCAAATGGGCCAAGGGCTGGAAGGCCAAGGGTTGGAAGAAAGCCAACGGGGAGATAAAAAACCTCGAGATCATCAAAGCGGCCCACGCTCTTTATATGCAGATTGCCAAACACATCAACGTGCAGCATGTGAAAGGTCATGCCGGCATCGAAGGCAACGAACTGGCCGACCGAATGTCGGTGGTGGCGATTGAGCGGCAAGAAACCGATTTGTGCCGATTCGAGGAAGGGATGTCGATTGCCGATATTCTTGGACTGGCCAGAGGGTAAATTCGCCCCAGCGAATAATTGCAGTATCGGATACTGCGGTTAACCCTTTTTACCCAAGGCCCCGCCTAACCGATGACAAAAACTGACCAGCCAACAGCTACCAAGGCTGGTCATTCAATTTCTACCCGCTCACCCAAAACAAAGCATTGACTGCATTTTAAAATCAATCCCCGGTGAATTGGCAGCCACCCACCTTTCCAGAGACCTTTAAGCTGCCGCGCCTATTGGCCTAAATCAATCAATACCTGCCACCTATAAAAGGCTAATAGAGGCATGGACTATCCACATCGATCAATATGTTATAACATAACACTATAAATCCACCCTCATATCCAACTGCACTGCCTATGGAGAGCCGGCTCGATTATGGAGAACATTCGCTCACTGACCGATAAAACGGCTATTGGCCTTTCTCTACTCTGCGCGCTTCACTGCCTCGCCTTTCCTTTTGCGATGGTATTAGTGCCGAGCCTGGCAGGGCTGTCCCTGGATGGTGAGGCATTTCATCTATGGATGGTGATCGCCGTTATACCCACCAGCCTGTTTGCCCTGACTCTGGGCTGTAAACATCATAAGCGATATTGGGTCGTGCTGACCGGGCTGGTTGGACTGCTAATTTTAGCCATGGCCGCAATAGCCGGTGCGAAAGTACTCGGCGAGACGGGAGAGAAATCCCTGACGCTGCTCGGGGCGACCGTTATCGCACTGGGACACTACTGGAACTTTCGACGCTGCCAGAACAATGAGCGCTGCCAATGACAGTACCAAAGCTGATCTACGAACGCTTGATACGAAGAGGCAAACCCTGGAGACCGTATCAGAAAACGCCATTTCCGGGGACACAGGACATTGATCGGCCCATGACTTGTATGTGATGCTGGAGCCATCCCCAGCCTTGAAACAGGCGGCCAAGCAAACCTGCCCAACAGGCACTTTTTCACAGATTCTCTATGACCAATATCTCTAACATACCAACCAATATTCTGACCGGTTTTCTGGGAGCTGGAAAAACGTCTGCCATTCTTCAACTGCTAAAACAGAAACCCACCAACGAACGCTGGGCGGTACTGGTCAACGAGTTTGGCGAAATCGGTGTCGACGGCAGTTTTTTTCAAGGCCAGCATAAAGAAGAGAGTGGTATTTTTATTCGTGAAGTTCCCGGCGGTTGCATGTGCTGTGCGGCAGGCTTGCCGATGCAGGTGGCACTTAATATGTTGCTGGCTCGCGCCAAACCTCAACGCCTGCTCATCGAACCAACCGGATTAGGCCACCCCCTCGAAGTGCTACAAAGACTGTCGTCGGACTATTACCGAGAGCTGCTTTCCATTCAACAGGTGGTTACCCTGGTAGATGCCCGTCAGCTTTCAAATCCTCGCTACACGGAGCACGATACGTTCAACCAGCAGATCGCCATCGCCGACCTTGTCGTCGGTAACAAACAGGATCTTTATGAGCCGGGCGATCAAGATACACTTCAACGCTACGTGAAAACCAAAGCACACCCGGACATCAAGGTAGTTTTTGCCGAACAGGGCCAAATCGATCTGGCTCTGCTCAATGGACCAACCCAAATGTCCCTTACCGATTGTCACCATTCACACCAGAAAGAGAACCCATCTACCTATTCCGACACCGAGCTACCTGATTGCGGCTATCTGAAAGCGGTGAATCAGGGTGAAGGATTCGCAAGTGTTGGTTGGCGATTTTCAGCCGAGCGAACCTTTGATCGGACCCAATTAATTCGATTATTGACCAGCCTTGAAGCGGAGCGAATAAAAGCCGTCTTTATCACAGAAGATGGCATTTTCGGTTACAACCTGGCGAGTGACGGGTTAACTGAAATCGAACTAGAGGACTGTCTGGAAAGCCGGATCGAAATCATCGCCACCCATATTGTGGATGATTGGGAACAACGGATTCTGGCTTGTCAGGTATCAAGCTGATCTGCGTCATAGCCTGCACCCAACCGCTCGAAAATGAGTATGTTTTATTAAAAAAACCTAAACAAAGCCTTCTAATCGGCCACAAAATGCTTACCCAGTAACGCATAGTAAAAGTTGGCGTCATTCAAAACGCCGACGAACTGGCCTTCCTCCTCCAGCAATACCGGCAATCGACTGCTGTAACGCAGGTTGATCGCTTCGCGCATATTGATGTCCGGAGAAGCAATGGCAAACTGACCTCTTTCGCCGTCCCCATCCAGCCATCGACTGCTGGGTAAAATCGCATCCGCTTTACCCGTCTGGTGAATTTTGCCACCGTCGAGCTCCACCCAGTAATTATGGTTGCCGTCCAGAATCAAACGATCACCCTGGCGCTTTAACTGCTCAGTGGTCGACATCAGGGCACGCCCCCCCAGCACATTCAGGGGATTGGTATGTGCGACAAAATCTTCCACATAATCACTGCCCGGGTTCAGTACGATCTGCTCCGGCTCACCGTGCTGGATGATCTGCGCCGATTCCATAATGGCAATGTGGGAACCGATTTTTAACGCCTCGTCCAGATCATGACTGACAAAGATGATGGTTTTTTTCAGGTTACGCTGAAGCTCCAGTAACTCGTCTTGCAGCTGGGCGCGAATCAACGGGTCAAGCGCCGAAAAGGGTTCATCCATCAACAGGATGTCGGAGTCCATGGCAAAGGCACGCGCCAGCCCTACCCGCTGCTGCATACCGCCAGAGAGTTCATGGGGCAGGGATTCAGCCCACTGCTCCAGACAAACCATCTCCAACTGCTGCATCGCTTTATGATGGCGTTGCTTTTTGCTCATCCCCTTGAGTTCAAGGCCAAAGGCAACGTTGTCCAACACACTGAGCCAGGGCATCAGGGCAAACTTTTGGAACACCATGGAGATACGCTGGGTGCGCAAATAACGCAGCGTTTTTTCATCGCAATTGGCCAGGTCAATGACCCGATCTCCATCACGAATCTTGAGACTGCCACGACTGATTGGATTTAGACCATTGACGGTTCGTAATAAACTGGATTTGCCCGAACCTGACAACCCCATCAGCACACAGATCTCGCCCTCTTTGACTTGCAAGCTGGCATCCTGAACACCGATCACAGCACCGCTTTGTTCCATGATCTGCTCACGACTCAAACCCTGATCCAACAACCCAATTGCCTCGGCTTGCTGCTCACCAAAAATTACATCCAGGTGTTCAATATCAATAAGGTTGCTCATTTTATCTCCTTCGGGTTGCGCTGTTTACACAATCTGTCCAGCACAATGGCCACCAGTACGATGGCCAACCCCGCCTCAAAACCCTGAGAAATATTAACGGTATTAAGCGCCCGAACTACCGGCTTACCAAGCCCGTCAGCGCCCACCAATGCAGCGATAACCACCATAGACAGTGACAACATGATGCATTGCGTGACCCCAGCCATAATGCTCGGCATGGCCGCAGGCAGCTCGATCTTGAACAGCAACTTCCAGCGCGTCGCACCGAACGCCTTGCCAGCTTCGAGCAACTCTTCGGGCACACTGCTGATACCCAGTGCGGTTAAACGTATGGGCGCGGCAATGGCAAAAACAATGGTGGAGATCAGCCCAGGTACTACCCCGAGCCCGAACAAAATCAGGGTCGGAATCAGATACACAAAGGTGGGAATGGTCTGCATTAAATCGAGCACTGGACGGATCATCGTATTAAAACGCGGGTAATGCGCGGCCAGAATTCCGATTGGAATTCCAAACAGAATGCATAGAAAGGTCGCCATCAACACCAACACCACGGTTTCGATCATTTCGACCCAATAGCCCAGGTTCGAGATCAACAGTAGCGCCAGCACCACAAAGACCACCAACCCTAACGAGCGATGCAGCCAATAGGCTAAACCGCCTACCGCTACAATCAAGGCCACGGGCGGGCACTGCAACAGCCAATCCGTGAGCCCGAGGATCAGCCATTCCAGGGATTCAGAAATGGCATCAAAGAAGCCTGCCGCGTTTCCAATCAGCCAGTCAACCAGCATTTCCATCCACTGACCCAGCGGAATTTTGTGATCGTTTATCCAATCCATTACGGGTATCTCGAAGTTAGCAAGTCAGCACAGCATTAATCACATATTCAACTGCGTCACGCCGCTGGCGTCCGGAATGATTAATAGATGAGTAATGCTTACTATAAAATTGAGCACGACCTCCGCGGTCGCCCCTCATTCAGAGCAAAGGGTGCCGCTTGACGGACACCCTTCAACGTGCGACCTATCAGAGCTTCAGGTATGCACGCACAGCCGGCAGCCCAGGCTTGCCATCCAGAGTCGTCACACCATCCAACCAGACTTCCAGCACTTCCGGGTTGGCTTGCAGCCATTCTACCGCTGCGACCTCTGGCTTCTTTCCATCGTCCAGAATCGCCGCCATCACCCGGTTTTCCATATCGAGAGAAAACGCCAGATTTTTCAGCAAGGCGCCCATGTTAGGGCATTGTTTGCTGTAGTTCTGACGAGTATTGGTATACACACTGGCACCACCAAAGTCTGGTCCGAACCAATCATCGCCGCCGGCCAGGTACTCCATATCAAAGTTGCTGTTCATAGGGTGGGGAGCCCAGCCTAGAAATACCACCCATTTGTTACGGCGTTCGGCACGCTTTACTTCGGCCAGCATACCCGCTTCGGAAGATTCCACCAGACGGAAATCTTTCAAGGCAAAGGCATCCTTGTCGATCATATCCTGTATCAGGCGATTGCCGTCGTTGCCCGGTTCGATGCCGTGAATACGGCCGCGAAATTGGTCTTTAAAACGAGCCAGGTCGGCAAAGGTTCTCACGCCCCCATCATAAGCAGCGCGATTCACCGCCAGGGTGTATTTGGCACCGGTCAGGTTAGCCCGCACGGTTTCGACACTACCGGCTTCACGGTACTTGGCGATATCGGCTTCCATGGTTGGCATCCAGTTCCCCAGAAACACATCCAGCTCGTTGGACGCCAACGAAGTGTAGGTCACCGGCACGGAAAGCAGCTGACTCTTGGCTTGGTAACCCAGGCCCTTAACCACTTCGGAGGTCACCGCGGTGGTGGCGGTAATATCGGTCCAGCCTACATCGGAAAAGCGCACGGTGGAGCACTCGTTGGCCGATGCGTTAATACTGGCGGCGCTAAAACCCGTAGCCAGTGCGATCGTAATCGCAGCCGCCCGGTTGGTAAAAAATCGACTCGCTTTGTTCATTCTTTTTTCCTTTTATCGTTATCAAATAATGCCGCTGTATTTCCAAACCAGGCGATTCAAAGCCTGGCTTGGAGATACAACCGCGAAATAAGGCACAAGTATTCAGCTTAGCGCTGTGCCGTCTGGTAATTCGGGTGTATCCAAACCGGAACCTGGGCGGCCGGCAGCGGAGATTTTCCAAGAATCATATCCGCTGCCTTTTCGGCCACCATAATGGTGGGAGCATTCAGGTTACCGTTAGTGAGTGTCGGGAACACGGAGGAATCAACTACCCGCAGCCCATCGACACCGCGCACACGACACTGAGCATCCAGCACCGACATCGGATCGTTGTCAGCCCCCATTTTACAGGTACAGGCCGGGTGGTAAGCACTTTCGACATTGTCACGCACCCAGGCATCGATCTGCTCATCGCTCTCGACATCAACCCCCGGCTGGATCTCTGCCCCCCGGTAATGATCCAGGGCTTTCTGATTAAGCAGCTCGCGGGTCAGACGTATGCAGCGTCGCCAGTCTTCGCGATCTTGCTCGTTCGACAGATAGTTAAAGCGAATCGACGGTGCCTGTTCCGGATCGCTGCTTTTGATGCTGATCGAGCCGCGACTCAGGGGCTTGTTGGGACCCACATGGACCTGAAAACCATGACCGGCAAAAGCCGCATTGCCATCGTAGCGCATGGCCGCCGGCAAAAAATGGTACTGGATGTCGGGCCACTTCAAACCGGCCCGTGAACGAATAAAGCCGCAGGATTCAAAATGATTGGTGGCACCCAAACCGTCTTTCAGCAACAGCCAGCGCAGACCGATCAAGCCCTTGCTAAACCAATCCAGCTTGCTGTTCAGACTGACCGGCTGGGTACATTCAAACTGGAAATAAACCTCCAGATGGTCCTGCAGATTCTCACCGACACCGGGCAAATCCAGCACCAGTGGCACGCCGGCTTGCCTCAACACCTTTGAAGGACCGATACCCGACAACTGCAACAATTGCGGCGAACCGACAGAACCTGCCGACAGAATCACTTCACGGCGCGCAAAGACTTGCTGAAGTTGTCCGCGATGGGCGTACTCGACACCGGTGGCCCGTAACGAATCGGCGGCGCTTTTCTGTCCACTGCTCCCTTGCGTTAAAACTTTGTGACTCATCACTTGGGTCAGCACGGTTAAATTTTTCCGTTTCATAGCCCGGCGCAGATAAGCGTTCGACGTTGAACTGCGGACCCCGTTCTTGACCGTCATATGCATCGGGCCGAAGCCCTCCTGCTGGTATCCGTTGTAATCCCTGGTAATGGGATATCCCGCATCGGCACCGGCGTCGATAAACGCCTGATACAACGGATTAAGCCGCATATTATTACCATTGCAGGTGCCTACCGGTCCGCTGCCACCCCGGTAATCATCTTCACCGCCTTGCCAGGTCTCGGCACGCTTGAAGTAGGGCAGGCAATGCTGGTAATCCCAACCTTCGGCACCGGCTTCCTGCCACTGGTCAAAGTCGCAGGCATGGCCACGCACATAGACCATGCCGTTGATCGACGAGGAGCCGCCCAGGGTTTTGCCCCGAGGGGTATGCAGGGATCGATTATTGATATGGGGTTCGGGTTCCGAATGAAACTGCCAGCACAATCGCTCGGTGTTCATCGGATACGACAGCGCGGTCGGCATCTGCACAAACAGACTTCGGTCACTGCCGCCGCGCTCAAGCAATAGCACCTGGTGCTCACCACTGGCCGTAAGACGATCAGCCAGAACGCAACCGGCGGATCCGGCACCCACGATGATGTAGTCGTACTGCGGTGTCATGTGATGGGGATTCCTCTGTTCATGTTCATCGGGGTCGCGCGACCCTTCGGCCAAGCCATAACGACCGGCTCAATTAATACGGCCGCTCAATGTCGCCCAGTTCGACGTAGACACTTTTCGTTTGGGTGTAATGATAGAGACTCTCCATACCGTTTTCCCGACCGATGCCCGATTCTTTATAGCCACCCACCGGCATTTCAGCCGGCGATGCTCCCCAGGTATTGATCCAGCAGATCCCCGCTTGCAAGCGATTGATGACCCGGTGGGCACGACTGATGTTCTGAGTAAAGACACCGGCGGCGAGTCCAAAACGGGTTGCATTGGCGCGCTCCACGACCTCATCCTCATCACTAAAACGCAGCACCGACATCACCGGCCCAAAAATCTCATCGGTGACATGGGGCATATCATCCTGGCAATCGACGAATACAGTGGGTTGTACGAACGCCCCTCGGTCGAGGCCGTTGCTGGTCACCCGCTGGCCGCCACAGAGCAATCGAGCACCGGCTTGCTGGGCAGCATCGATATATGACATCACCTTATTAAGGTGTTGCTGGGAGATCAATGCACCGACCTGAGTCTCGGGATCTTCGGGGTTACCAATGATCATCTGCTCGGTGCGCAGCTTCAGTTCGGTCAGGAATGCGTCATAGATATCATCGTGCACAAACACGCGCGTACCATGGGTACAGACCTCTCCCTGGGTATAGAAGTTGGCCAACATGGCACCGGAGACCGCATTGTCGATGGCACTGTCAGGAAAAATAATCAAGGGGGATTTACCCCCTAACTCCATCGTAACCGGCTTCAAACTGCCGGCGGCGGCGGCCATAACGGTTTTACCGGTACCGCATTCACCGGTGAAGGAAACCTTGGCAATACGGGGATCGGTGGTCAGCATCTGGCCCACTCGATAGTCCCCTTGCACCACATTGAAGACGCCATCGGGTAAGCCGGCTTCGCTGTATATTTCCGCCAGTTTCAGCGCGCTCAGCGGGGTTTCCTCGGACGGCTTGAAGATCATCGAATTTCCCGCGGCCAGCGCTGGCGCACTCTTCCAGCAAGCGATCTGGATCGGGTAGTTCCAGGCACCAATGCCGGCACACACCCCCAGAGGTTCACGACGACTGTAAAAGAAGTTCGTCCCTCCCAGATCCTGGCACTCCCCCAGAATCTTGTCGGCCAATCCGGCGTAATAGTCGATTACCTCCGCGCCCGACAGAATATCCACCGCCACCGCTTCCTGATAGGGCTTGCCGGTATCGCGGACTTCCAGCAGAGCCAGCTCATCATTACGTTCGCGCAACAATTCGGCGGCGCGGCGCAGAATGCGCCCACGTTCGGCACCGCTCATCGCGGCCCAACATTCCTGCCCCTCTTGTGAGGAGGCAATCGCCTGCGCCATCTGGGCACTGTCGGCCTGGGCCACAGTCGCCAACGTCTCACCGGTCGCCGGATTAAGGCTCGGAAAAGTTTCCTGCGCGGGCGTATCGGTATAACGGCCGTGAATAAAATGTTGAACAATTGCCGTTGTCATAGGTTTGGTGCTCGCTCTTGCATCGGAGGATAGGATAGTTCGTCAAGGGTTAGCCGCCGCTAACAGCTTTTGCGGTGGTCGTTTCGAGGCTGGCGGGTAAACAGCGCTGTAGATAGTCGACAATCAGCGACCGGGCCAGCTCTTTATTGATGCCCTCTGGCGACAGCGCTCCCCGCAGCCATAGACCGTCAATCAACGCCGCCACACCATGGGCAATAAAGTGCGCTTGCTCGCTGTCGACCAGCTTTTTCAACTCATAACGCAGATGGGATAACAGCCGCTTCTCATTGATACGCTGCAAGCGGTGCAATGCTGGTTTGTGCATGCCGTAAGACCAGAAGGTCATCCAGGTTTTGGCCACCTTGGGGTCAATTTGGCTGTCGTCAAAATTGCCGGCTACGATCGCCAGAATGCGCCCTCGAACATCGTCGTGGCTAATACCGGCTAACTGCTGCCGGGTGGCATTGGAAAGGTCCAGCAACACCGCACGCATGGTGGCTTCGAGCAGCTCATCCTTACCGCCAAAGTAATGATTAATGATTGCCGGAGACACACCCGCATAGCTGCTGATCATAGCCACACTGGCTTTGTGCAAACCCACCGCATAAATCGCCTCCATAGTGGCATTGATCAGCTGAGGCTTGCGAATTTCGGGCATGCCAACTTTGGGCATCGGGTCGCCTTATTTTAATTTAAATAAACGTTTAATTAAGAATACGGAGAAGCCCGCCCTATTACAAGGCGGATTGCCGCTACTCGAAATCGTCCAGATAGTGCTTCGGTGGCGGCGTCCAGCCCGAGCCCGACGTATCATGGCCATCCTGGCGATTGCGCTTGATGGCCGAGACCAGTCTTTTTTCGATCTCTAAAAACAGGTCGAGATAGCTTTTGGTAAAGCGATTATCCGCCTCGCCTTCGTGCCATTCCTGACAGATCTCCTGCCGGGATTCCTGTTCCACCTTGTTATAGGCGGCTTTCATCTGTTCCACTTTAAAGGGATGCACATCCAGAACCTTCAAGGCTTCTCCTCCCAGCTCCAGGGCGGAGTAATAGGTTTCAGAGACCACGATGTCGGCACCCGCATGGGTAAGATCGTAGCCATGGCCGCGATCGAACGCCCGCGCCAGAATGCTCACATGGGGATGAAACTCCTTGACGTGTCGGACCATGTCCAAAGCACGAACCGGATCATCGATCGCCACAACCAACAATTTCGCGTCTTCAATCCCTGCCGTATGCAACAGGTCAGGTCGACTGGCATCGCCATACCAGGATTTGATATTCACCCGGCTGACACGGTCAATGACCGTCGCTGAATGATCAAGTACCACCGTAGGTATCTCGTTGGCCACCAGCAAACGATTGACGATCTGCCCGAACCGGCCAATGCCTGCGATGATCACAGAACCCTGCTCGTCGATCGCTTCTGCCGGTTGTTCGGCCTCTTCAGCCTGATAAAACTTCAACACGAGCTTGTCGAAAACAATAAAAAGAATCGGCGTCAGGAACATCGTGATGGCAACAACGGGAGACAGAATATTGGCCACATCCTGAGGGATAACATTGTTCTGGACCGTAAAGCTTAATAGCACAAAACCAAACTCACCCGCCTGCGCCAGGCTCAGAGTCAGCAACCAGCCATCATTGCGGCGAACCTTGAACAGGCGCGCGAGCAAAAACAGCACCAGCCCTTTCACGATCATGATCGCAAAGACAGCAAAAAAGATAATGCCGGCGTTGCTGGCAACCAGATCAAAATTAATACTCGCCCCGACCGTAATAAAAAACAGGCCAAGCAAAATACCTTTGAAGGGTTCTATATCCGTTTCCAACTCATGGCGAAATTCGCTGTTCGCCAACACCACTCCGGCTAAAAAAGTCCCGAGGGCCGGCGACAAACCCACCAGACTCATCAGCGCAGAAATTCCGATCACCAACATTAACGCAGTCGCGGTAAACATCTCCCGCAAGCCTGTATCGGCAATAAACCGAAACAGGGGCCGGCTGAGAAAATGTCCACCTACGATCACTACGGCAATCGAGCCCAGCACAACCAAGCCATAGAGCCATCCCGGCAGATGAGACACCAGATCATTTGTCCCTTGATGGTCATCGACTGCGGCATTTCCGACCCCACCAAGTTCCGACATGGCCAACAACGGAATAAAGGCCAGCATGGGAATTACGGCTATGTCTTGAAACAACAGCACTGAAAAAGCGGACTTGCCACCTTCCGTTTTTGCCAACCCCTTCTCTTGAAACGTTTGCAGCACAATGGCCGTGGAAGAAAGAGACAACACCATGCCGATCGCCAGCGACACGGAACAACTTAATCCCAGCATGATACAGACGGCCATAATCAGCAGACTGCTCAGTGTTACCTGTAAGCCTCCCAGCCCAATCAGCTTATTGCGCATCCCCCAGAGCATGCGTGGGTCAAGTTCCAGGCCTACCAAAAACAGCATCATCACGACGCCAAATTCGGCAAAGTGTTGAATCGTAACGGTTTCGGACCCAACCAATCCGGTCAGAGGGCCAATCACAACGCCGGCAATCAGGTAACCCAGCACCGAACCCAGGCCCAGGCGCTTGGCAATAGGAACCGCGATCACCGCAGCGCACAAATAGATAAATGCCTGTATAAAATATCCAGTCATAAAAGTATGCCGTTAAAATCTGTGTCCAGGTGTTCAAGTTGTTTGGCTTTCTCGAAATCTACACGATCCTCTACCAACGCTTCCAGCAGCTGTTGCCACCGGGCAAGGTGGTCGTTCAGTCGATGATCTTCAACAGCGGTTCGTGAGCCAAAAATAACGAAGGGGGCAATAAAATTCATTCGGCACAAATTGGCCGTTTGCTCCAGCGGACGCAACAATTCACGCAGACTAAAGTGGTTATAGCCATCTTCCTGATAGGCTTTTTCCTCACCACCGGCACTGATCACAGGCAACAGCACTTTGTTCTTGAGTGCCGTCCCCTGCTTGCCGTAGGCGAAATTGTATTCCAGCACCAAATCCATCCAGTCTTTCAAAATAGCGGGGGTTGAATACCAGTAGAAAGGAAACAGAAAAATCACCACATCATGCTGACGCAACCTCGTTTGTTCCGCAGCCACATCGATATCATGGTTGGGGTAACGGGCGTACAGATCAATACAGGTCACGCCGTCGATTCCGAATGCGGTGTTAAACATCGGCCGATTCACTTCCGATTGATCCTGAGCCGGATGGGCAAAGAGTATTAATACTTTTTGAGTCATGAAAACACCGAGTCCATTATAGATCTGTTGCCGATATCAAACCGGCAACCCCAGGGCCGTCAGTTGCTGCTCTATTGCCAGCACCAGCTGTTCGCATTTTGTGTCATTGAGCGCGTCAGAATGGGGCTGGCCAAACTGGCCGATATCGTTATCAAAATACAATCCCGAAGCCTTGGCAAACTCCTCAGACAGCGCCGCTCGCATCAAAACATCGGCGCCAATAGCAAGATCTTTGCCCGCCACACCGAAGCCCTCTTTCACCATTTTACTGGCTAACAAAGAACCCGGATTAACGGCAATTATCGCCGGCCCCGTATCACCCAGACCATGCGCCATCTGCCGCGACCACATGGTCAGTGCCAACTTGCTTTGGCCATAGGCAGAAAAATCTTCCTTGACTGCCTGATTGCCCGCCATGGCATCCAGATCGACCGCTTCCTGGGCCGCTGAAGCCAGGTTAACGACTCGCCCCGTGCGATCCATCAACGGCATCAGCCGCTTCGTCAACAGATAGGGGGCCAGGGTATTGACCACGAAACGCACATCGAGATGATCTTTAGTGATCGGTTGGTCCGTTTTATACACGCCGGCATTATTAATAATTACATCGAGACGGGTATGCCGTTCGCTCACCTGCCTGGCCAACTTCTCGACCTCCGACAAATCGGACATATCCGCCTGATAGCTTTCGACTACACCGGCGCTCAGCGCTTTCAGTTTGTTTTCGACGGTCTGCAGCTTTGCCGGGTTTCGACCATGCAACAACAGATGATGTCCCTCGGCAACCAGCTTTTCGGCGGTTACCAAGCCAATGCCATCGGTCGCTCCCGTTAATAAAATAATGCGGTGCATGCGGATCTCCTTCGTTTGCCTCAGTGGCATCGATAATTCAGGCCATTAGGTTATGTTTGTGTCATGCCAGAATTGACTGGCAACCTGCCAATCTGACGATGCAGACTTTTTACTTCCAGGTACCTGAATCAGTCTTTGATATCCTGGATGCTTACCAACATATCCGGCCAAATATGCTGATTTTTCATATCAAACTGAGCGCCTTGCTCATCAGCCCACTTGAAGCGTTTTAATGCCGGTGTTTGACTGGTGGCCTGATACAGCCAGTAGGCTTCTTCACGCAGCGCGGCTTCAATGGGCAAGTCGACAGAAGCATACACCGCCTGCTTGGTGGCATTGATGGACTCCGAGGGCCACAGCGCAATGCGTTCTGCCAGAGCATCGACATAGGGACCAATTTCATCGGCGTCGAACGCTCGATTGATGGTGCCGTAGGCTTCCGCTTCATCGGCATCAAAGTCTCGGGCTCCAAGAACTATCTCCAATGCTCGACCCAGGCCAACCTGACGCGCCATACGTGATGCACCGCCACCACAGGGAAGAATGCCCATACCCACCTCCATCTGCATAAACCTGGCCTTACCTCGAGCGGCAAAACGCATGTCGCAGGCCAGGGCAAATTCGTGACCGCCCCCTCTGGCATAGCCTTCGATCTTGGCGATGGTAGCCTGAGGCAGTTTGCTGATTCTTTCCAGCACCACTTGCAGATCGAGCAATTGCACCTCGTCTCGGGTGCAGGCCTTACTCGACATATCTTTCAGGAAGTTGGTGTCAGCATGGGCAACAAAGATATCCGGATGAGCCGACTGGAACAGAACCACTTTAATCGCCTTGTCGGCCTCCAATTTTTGCGCCAGCATGTTCAGGTCTGCCAGCATCGGTAATCCCTGAATATTGACGGGCGGGTAATCAAACGTAACCCTGAGAACGCCTGCCTGAGCTTCAGCAGAAAAGGTCGTAAAGCCTTGATACTCCATGGTCTTCTCCCTGTTTTAGCAACAATGGGGTGATCAGTGTGGATGTCACCGTACCGGCTTTGATATCCACCTCGATCACAGGTCATCAAGTATAGTCTGGCTTTTGTTGCCCAAGACGGGCAGCGCAGGCAACCATCCACGAAGATCAACGCCACAGGCATCTATCTCCAGCTCTTCTCTTAACCTGGCCTTCTGCCCACAACCAGCCCGGAGTCCACTACACTCAATAAACTGCATTGTAATTCGACCAGGCTTTTGGGCTGGGGCCTGTCGATAATATGGCATCACACGGCCCTTCGGGAGCCTTCGTCATGGCCAAAATCCTCTCTTTTGCCTCCTGGAACGTTGAACACTTTCGCGGTAAGCCCGAACGGGTAGACCGTGTCGTTGAATTACTCGATGAAACAGATCCCGATGTCTTTGCCCTGTACGAGGTCTATGGCAAAGATGTTTTCCAGGGCCTGATGGACAAAATGAGCACGCATAATTTTTTCCTGACAGAAAACACCCGCGATCACGATATGGAAATACTGATTGGCTTCAGGCGCTCACTGTCAGTCTTTGTTACGCAACGTGAGGAGTTCCGATCCAAGGTGCCAACCTTGAGACCCGGCGCCCTGGTCACAGTCAGGCGCTCCGGCAAGGATTATATGCTCCTGTTCCTGCATGCCAAATCCTTTCCAGATCCACGTTCCTGGGGACTACGGGACGACATGTTCAAGCATGCCACCAGTCTGAAACGTAAACTGGACCGTGCCAGCGCCCCGGATCAGGCACGATACCTCTGCCTCGGCGACCTCAATACCATGGGACTCAACGCCACTTACAATAGCCTCAGCGACCTGAGCGCGGAGCAGGAGATTGAATCAGTCACCCGTCGATTCAAGGCCGCCAGAATGAAGCGATTGAGCAAAACCCACGAACTCAGTTGGTGGAACGGTCGAGATAACTACGCCCCCGGAAGTCAACTCGACCATGTCTTCGCTGACAATCAATTGAACATGAAAACCTTTGCGGGTGGCGCCCAGGTTCAAGTGATCGGCTGGCCAGAAAAGGCGACACTCTCCGAGCAACGACAATGGATCGATGAATACTCGGATCACGCGCTGATTTATGGAGAGATTCATTCCTGAGAGATACACCTGGTGATTCAAACCAGACCAGCAGACCAGCAGACCAGCAGACCAGCAGACCAGTGATTAATAGAGATTTTTCAGATCGTGCTTCACTACTGCGCCAACCACCACTTCTGTCGCCTTACCCAATAACCCAAAACCGTTCATATGCGCGGCCAACGCTTTGGGAAATGACGTTATATCGGTTTTACACATCATATTATCGGGGTGCCATAGCCTGGCTTCTTCCAAGTGAGAATCGGTGGCAAACTGACTGGACTTAATACTGACCCTAATGCCCACTTTGGGTATCTTGCCATTCACCGCACAGCGAGCAAGCAGCCCATCACCTGATACTATGTCAGCGACACCCATAATTCTCAGCGTATTGCTGGTTCCTGGCATTAAAAACAGCAGTTCAACCTCGGCACAATCGATGATATTTCGCAAACTCACCGCCACCTTGTTTCCCGGCCGCTCAGGGATTATCAGCGTCGAATCTGCCATCTGCCTGACGAAGCCGGGCTCATCACCCCGGGGGGACAACTCTGTTTTTCCTTCGGCATTGATCGTTTTCAATAATAGATACGGAGATTGAGCAATCATATTCTCAGCGCACAATCGTGAAGCTGCTGCCGGCGACCATAAATTTGCCCGGACCGCAGCCCGCGAGCAATGAAAATACAACTGCTCAATTCTGAACCAACCACAGCCGTCACCTTCATGCCTAACAACGCCATTGATACGCAATGCATGACCAATGCCCGGAACGAGCAAATACAAGCTGGCAGCCATCGGTGATTCGCTCGCACTCTTCATTTCCGGTACTGGCATCGCACCCAGAGCCAGAGTATTCCCATCAATAATATGTAGTCTCTCTTGCGTACAAGGTATCGAACAGATAGCAACTTCGGGTGAAGACGAAGCTAGAAAAGCCAGCTTTGCCAGCCCGATAAACTCTTTTGAATAAGCATCAAGGGCGTTTTTTATGCGCTTATCCAATGTTTTGGAGTAATCCGGAATAATACGCCGCAGGGTTTCTATCGACTCGATTTTGGAAATTTCAGCCGAAGCCTGTGATAACGAGTTGTTTCTATCAGGGGGCATATTGCATACCTGCTCAAGGTTTGAAATTATGCTATTCAGCATATTATGAAACTCGTGGAAGGTTGGAGGTCGATGGTGTCAAATCTGTGGAATATTGAGTCAATCCCAAACACCTCGGGTATTAGATGTCACCACAGTTTTACTGGTTTGCGCTTTCATGCACAGTAATCACGACAGACTGCCTATCCACAACGTTTCTGCGATTGCTGCGATTGACCTTGCCCATGAGTTGATTCATCGAGGACTATTGCGCGCAACACAGATCGCCGGTATCTCAACCGTTATGGCTACGCGGTATGAGGAACATCAACAAGGGATTTCGATTATAGAAAGGCGAGTCAGCGAATATGATTTTGTCTCACTGTGGCAAATAGCCGACAAGGCCGTTTCTTCAAAGGTTTTTCCTGGAACGGACCTTGGCATTGAGTTGGGCGTCACCGTTAACCCTCAAGCGAAAGGCCTACTGGCGAATTGGATTTCTTGTTATGACACTCTTGGGCAAGCCTTTACCTGTTTTCAGGAAAACATTCGCCTGTTAAACGGGGCCGAATCCTGGTTTTCAACGGATCAGGGAAATCAAATTAAGCTCAGTTTCAATTTCAACTCTACATTTACCTACCCCACAATGGCCATAGAGCGTAGCATGAGCGCCCTGCTAGCCTGGTCAGCCTATTTTTGTGGTGACATCATTGATGCTCAATCTGCCACCTTCACTTTTAAAGCACCTCATCACGCCGATCGGTATCCTTCTATTTTCGGCGATAACATACGCTTTAATGCAAACGAAAACGCTATCTGCATAAGCAAGGCGAAGTTCGAGGCACCACTCACGAGCGCCAACCCTTACCTTAAGGAAATACTGAAGGAACGCTCCGGCAGGATAGATCTTAACGAGCCATCAATCATTTCGGCGAAGCAACAAGTGGCTGCACTGCTGCAATCTGACTTAATGACGCACTCAAATATAGACAGGGTATCGCAGCAACTGCACATGAGCAGAGCAACACTCTACAGAAAATTAAAAGAAGAAGGGACAACATTTTCCAAACTACTCAAGAACGAAAGACTTAATCGCTTGCCCGGGGTCGTATCCAGAGACTGCAACAGTCGTGTCGCTTGTGAAAAACTAGGCTTTAAAGATGTTAGCTCTTATTACAAATTTCTTAAACGCACCGAAGTCCAGAGCTCGCTCTGAGATGGCCCAAGCTTCCACAATACATTTGTGATTAATAGGATTCAGGCAGTAAAGCCGTCGCCACTGTGGCATGGTAGTAAACAGAACTGCATCGATCCGTCGACAAAGGAATGAAAAGCCGCATGAGAAGTCACCTCCAGCCCTGGATCGCCAGAGCACTCTCAAGCAAGCAATTGTTGCGCGGAAAACGATGGCTGGCAGAACGGCGGCGACGATACCGACGACAACCTCATTGCTTGCAAGTTTTTATTAAAGTGGATGACCCTTACAGTTATCTACTGCTGCAAGCACTTCGAGAATTCGAACAGCGGTATCGGGCCGAATTTCAATACTATATTGTCTCCCGGCTTTCGCATGATATGTTTCCGGAACCTGAACTCTGGCACAACCATGCGTTTCGAGATGCCGCTCACGTAGCGCGGCTGTACGCATTTGATTATCCAGATTCGATCGACCAACAACCTGAGGCGGTGACCGAAGCGGTCGCCGCACACTTGCTATCCCTGAGCGAGCAAGCTGATTTTTGCCAACGTGCCGTCACTGTCCTCGGCGATTACTGGACGGGCCAATACGCGGCCAACAACCGATTTGCCGACCCTGCTCCAACACTCGATAAAAACGATCGGCTGCTGGTGTCATTGGGACATTATTACAGCGCCATGATTCATTACAACGGAGAGTGGTATTGGGGCGTAGACCGACTCTCTCATCTGGAGCAGCGACTTAACGATCTCGGGCTGGCTGCCAACTCGAGTGAAGATCTTGTTTACGACCAGAGCTACCGTCTCTTTTGTCAGCGGCTGCCACTCAGTGATGCTGGCCCCCAACGCCCGACCACCCCATTAAGATTGTTTTTTTCCGCTCGCAGCCCCTATTCCTATCTCGGCCTTGAACGAACCGTCAAGCTAGCACGGCATTACCAGATCCCCCTGGAGATCAAACCCGTCTTGCCGATGATGATGCGGGGCATGAACGTACCCTCGGCAAAAAAATGGTACATCTTTCATGACACCAAACGCGAAGCTCGGCGTCTGGGTATCGATTATGGTTTTGTCGCCGATCCCTTGGGGCCCGCTGTCGAGCGCTGTTATGCGTTGTTTGAGTATGCCTGTGCCGAAGGCAAGGAGATCGATTATCTGTTGAGCTTTGCTCGTGGCGTTAACGCCCAGGGCATTCGTGCCGAGACCGACACGGGACTCCAACGTATCGTTGAACGTTGTGGACTAAACTGGTCGACGGCCAAACCCCTGTTAAAGCAAAACAGCTGGCGAGACTGGGTTGAAGATAACTATGCGCAAATGCATCAGCTGGGTCTATGGGGTGTCCCATGCCTGCAATATGGGGAACTGGTCGTTTGGGGGCAAGACCGTATAGATGTTATCGAACAGGCGATATGCCGAGCCATTGTCAGCCATAATTCACAACTTTAATTCAAAGCCTTAAACGGAAACGTTGCTTAAGGTAACTCTTACCAAGAGCCTCACAGGGACAACATCCTGCACTACTGCTCGACCAGAATCACCTGCTCAGCATCAAAGCCTCTGCGTTTTGCCTGCACCATAAAGTGATTAATCAGCTCATCGCTAACGGTCGGGGTTCTGGCTAAAAGCCACAGATAGGAAGTATCCGGTCCGGAGACAAAGGCATATTGATACTGATCATCCAATTCGAACACCACATAAGAGCCATAAAACGGACCGAAAAATGAGACCTTGAGATAGCCCTGATCGGTATCATTAACAAAAAACGCCTTGCCTTCGGCTTCTTTCCATTGGTTATTTTCTTTCGAGTAACCCCGATTAATAACCTTCACTCCGCCATCCTTTCGCAGTTGGTATTCAGCCGTCACCTGAGTTAATCCACATTCAAACGAATGATCCAAGCGTGCTACTTCATACCACTTACCGAGATATTTTCTTAACTCAAAATCCTCAACCGGCTTGACTGACTCCGGCATACCCAGGCACCCCGTAAGCATAATAGTCATTATCACAACCAGCGTCTGATTCATCATCGCTCCAGTATCTGTGTGGATGGTTCATATATCTTGTCAGAAAAGACCGGTCAAAGGAAAACCATTGCACGCTGTTAACTCGAACAGCACCTTCAATCTCTAAGGGTAAGGATTATTGCCTCACTTTTTTGATCTGGCCTGTAACCGTTTGTCGCTCAGGTAACCAAGCGTTCTCTCATTATTGTGAAAAGCAGCGATGAAAGGCGTCAGAGCCATTTACACAACACCTTTATTGGTCCGACATTCACCGATTAATGCATTACTTATCGATATTGGTCGTCTTAAGGCACCTCTGAATAATTCGAATAGCGCACTGCGGAGCCTGAAAACCGCTTTTATCAAGGCGAAGCTCGCCATTCATGTCCAGACCTGGATAAGAGCTTCAACACAGAGAAAAGGCTTTTCAGGCCGGTCCTTCGGGGCTGACAGGCGAACCCAGACTCTTTGTTACGCCTTCTTGAAAGGTCTCGACCTTACGGCAAAGGCGTGCCGCGACTCTGAATTCGCCTGTAAGCCAGAG